>JAFUKS010000128.1 GCA_017473445.1 Lachnospiraceae bacterium | reverse complement strand
TTCTCTCTACCTTACATCTACCTTACATTTTGCAAGGGTGTAAAATAATTCATATTTATGTGGTATAATATGACTTAAAAGGAGGTTGCACCATGGACAATAATTATTTATTAAGCAAACGCATACTGCTTGTTGATGATGAGCAGGAACTTTTAGATATGGTCGTATCAATCCTCAACGAGTATGGATTTCAGAATATAAAGACAGCCAAAAATAAAAAGGAAGCCATAGCAGAAACTGAAAAATCCCGCCCGGAATTGGCAATACTTGATGTCATGCTTCCAGACGGGAACGGATTTGATTTAATGGAGCAGCTAAAACAAAAGGGTGATTATCCTGTTTTATTCCTTACTGCCCGTGGTGAGGATGATGATAAATTTAGAGGCTTTGGTTTAGGGGCAGATGATTACATAGTAAAGCCCTTTCTTCCGAAAGAACTTTTGTTTCGCGTTATGGCAATTTTAAGAAGAAGTTATAAAGGTGAAAATCCCATTATACAACTAAAAAACAGTCAGATTGATTTTTCTCGTGCCGAAGTGTTAAAGAATAACGAGCATATTCCGCTGACTGCAAAAGAGCATGATTTGCTTTCTGCCCTGTATCGTAATGCAGGGCGCATTGTAACGATTGACGCATTGTGCGAAGCTGCATGGGGCGACAATCCTTTCGGGTATGAAAACTCCTTAATGGCACATATACGTCGAATCAGAGAAAAAATAGAGTTAAATCCATCGCAGCCTATTTCGCTGATAACAATCAAGGGGTTAGGCTACAAGCTGATAGTGGAGGGTAAATAACATGAAAAGTGTTCCAAAACTCATACGACGATTTGTAGGTATTTTGCTGTTGAGTTCGGTACTCATTCTCTTTATCAACATTTTAATGTTTGTAGTACTAATGATTAATCAATTCCCCGATGCAGACAATTCCCCGTACAATATTGCAACGGAAACGGGCAAGGCATTAGAAGAGACAGACAGTGGATATATGCTTTCAAAAGATATTTCAGCTAAATTGCAGGAAAATCAAGCATGGGCAATTTTGATTGATAATGACACATTACAAGTTGTATGGCAAACTGAAAACCTTCCCAACAGTATTCCAAGTGCTTACACACTATCAGATATTGCAGACTTAGCAGTAGGTTATATTGACGGTTATCCTACTTATACGGGGGAGAGTGAAAATGGGATTGTGGTCGTCGGTTTTTCTCGAAATAGCTTTTGGAAACATATCCGCCCAAGCTGGAATTACAGTTTAATTGCCAATTTGCCAAAAAACTTTTTAATTGTATTATTTGTCAATATTGTGTTTGTCTTTTTAATTTACATCATAGCGAATATGAAACTCTTAAAGTCGGTCAAACCGATTACGAAAGGAATACAAGATTTATCTGCTGGGGAGCCAGTCCATATTTCAGAAACGGGAGTGCTTTCAGAAATATCCTTTAATATCAACCATACTTCTGATATTTTGCAGAAACAAAAAGAACAATTAAGGAAAAAGGAAACTGCAAGGGCAAACTGGATAGCGGGTGTTTCTCATGATATCAGAACACCTCTTTCAATGGTTATGGGATATGCCGGACAGTTGGAAAGTGCCAGCAATATTTCGGAAGCTGAACGGAAAAAAGCTGCTGTTATTGTGAAACAAAGCAGGAGAATGAAAAATTTGATTAACGATCTCAACCTTGCTTCAAAACTTGAATATGATATGCAACCACTTATGAAGAAACAGGAAAATGCAGTCGCCATTGTCCGTCAAGTCGTTGTAGACTTTATGAATATGGATCTTGATGATAGATTTCCGATTGAATGGAAAACCGACGACAAATTAAACATATGTAGCATTAATACGGACAAAGATTTATTAAAACGGGCAATCGCAAATATTATTCAGAACAGCATTAACCACAATGAAAATGGGTGTACCATTTATGTATCGGTTGCCGAAGATAATAGTAAATGCAATATCTGTGTTGAAGATAACGGTGTAGGAGCTTCCGACGAACAGATAGAAAAGCTAAACCATGCACGGCATTATATGGTCTGTGATATAAACACTACCGAACAGCAACATGGTTTAGGGTTACTGCTTGTAAAACAGATTATAGATGGGCATAACGGAAAAACCATAATAGACCATAGCAAATATGGAGGCTTTAAGGTAATTTTGGAAATACCAAAGTGAAAAAATTTTATAAGCATTATTATTTTGAACCACCGCAGTGTGGTTCTTTTTTTTACTTGACAGCTAATTAGAATTAGCTTACACTGAGGCTAATTTGAATTAGCCAAGGAGGAGATATGGACACAAAGAAAAAAATTTTAGATGTTGCATTAACGCTGTTTTCGGAAAAAGGATATGGAAATGTTTATGTTGGACAGATAGCAGAAGGTGTAGGAATTAAAGCCCCATCCTTATATAAACATTACAAAAGCAAACAGGATATTTTTGAGGCAATTCTGGAAGAAATGCGTAATCGTTATAATAAAGAAACTGCCCAATTGAGGATTACGGGAAATGATTTTCGGATGGATTCGGAAGTTTATAATCATATTTCAGAGGATGAACTGGTGAAAATAGGGATTGGACTTTTTTCTTTCTTTTTGCATGATGAATATGAATGCAAATTTAGAAAAATGCTTACCATAGAACAATTTTCCAATAAAGAATTAGCTGAACTTTTTTCAAATCAATATTTTAACGAACCGCTAAATTATCAAACCGGATTGCTTCAATTGTTAATTATGCAGGGACATATGAAAAAAGAGGATGCAAATGTGATGGCTCTACAATTCTTTGCTCCGATTTATTTATTGATGACTGTATGCGATAGAGAGCCACAAAGAGAGGCAGAAGCATTGCAGATATTGGAAAAGCATATCCGACAATTTAACAGAATGTACAAGGAGTAGAAAAAGATGAAGATTGTAATGATACATGGTCAAAATCACAAAGGTAGCACCTATAATGTCGGCAGAATGATAGCAAAAAAAATCAATCGTGAAGAGAATATTGTGGAATTTTTTCTCCCTAGAGATTTAAATCATTTTTGCATTGGGTGTTATTCATGCATAGAGGATGTTACAAAGTGTCCGTTTTATGAGGAAAAGAATAAAATTATGACAGAGGTAGAATCTGCGGATATACTGATATTTACGACACCTACCTATTGCTTGAGAGCATCTGCACCTATGAAGAGTTTCATTGATTTGACTTTTAATTATTGGATGTCACATAGACCAAGAAAATGTATGTTTAGTAAGAAAGCTATTGTAATATCAACTGCTGCTGGAACTGGTGCGAAGAAGGCTGTCAAGGATATAGCAGATGCGTTGTTTTATTGGGGTATTCCGTGCATATTGTCATATGGAATTAGTATTCAGGCTATGAAATGGAATGGAGTCAGTGATAAAAACAAACAAAAAATTGAAAAGCAAACTACAAAGATTGCCAATAAAGTATTAAAGAAAAATAATGTGAAAGTGGGATTCAAAACTAAGGCAATGTTTATGTTAATGCGTATGATGCAGAAAGTGAACTTTGGCTCAGGTGATGCAGATAGAGCTTATTGGGAGAAAAATGGTTGGTTAGATAAGGAAAGACCGTGGAGATAAGCACTTGAAACTTTCAGCCTTGGGGTGTGATAGATTTAGTGTTAAAAAAAGAAAGAGATAGTGGCAAAAGGAAAAAGCGCGTTTCCGCTAGACAGGGAGCGCGCTTTTATGGTACATATGAAATTTAGTCATTTACCAGCTGCAACCCGGAGATATCATCATCAATCATCAAGGAGTAGTTGGTATAGTAGACTACAAAGCCGGGTTTGCCACCGGCGGGCTTTTTCACGTGCTTTTTCTGGATGTAGTCGATTTCTACCTTTTCCTGGCCACGGCCTTTCGAATAGTAGGCAGCTAAGCGGCCTGCCTCCTCGAAGACTCTGTCGGGCAGCTCTGTGGTGCCGTCGGTTTTTACTACCACATGGGAACCGGGGATGCCCTTGGCGTGGAACCACCAGTCATTGCCGGTGGCGAACTTGAAGGTCAACTCATCATTTTGGAAATTGTTCTTGCCCACATAGATATGGTAGCCATCACTACTCAGATAATGGAAGGGCTTGCTGGTAATCTTAGCCTTCTTGCCACCGCCCTTGCGGCGGATGTAGCCGCTTTCGGTGAGCTCCTCCTTAATCTGTACCAAATCCTCCTCCAGCAGGGCGATATCCAAAGCATTGCTAATAGACTCCAGGTGCTGGATTTCCGCTTTTACTTCCTCGGTGAGGGTGGATAGAGCTTCATAGGTACGTTTCATTTTATTATATTTGTCAAAATATTTCTGGGCATTTTCAGTAGCGGTCTTGGTAGGGTCCAGAGGAATGGTCAACATTTCGTTGGTGTAGTAATTCAGTACCTCAATGGACTTGTCTCCGGCCTTGGCACTGTAGCCGTAGGTATTCAATAATTCCCCGTATATCCGGTAGGTGTCCCTTTTCTCCGTATCCTTCATTTGGCGTAGCTGCAAATCATATTTTTTTACGTTTCGCTCTAAGGCGGTCTGTACGATGCGACGCAGGTCTGCGGATTTCTGGCGGATACGGGTGAGGGCATTTTTCTCTGCATAATAATGCTCTAACAGCAGGGACATGGAGTCAAAGGGCACTACCTGTTCCCGTTCTCCACAGTACATAGTCAAGGGAATGGCGGCGAATTCCAAGGGCTTCTGGCTACCGGTGGAGGTACGCTCATAGGCAATGCCGGGAGCAAAGTCACCGGAAGCAATGCGGCCGGACAGTTGCATCAAAGTCTCATACAGATGCGTCCGCTCTGCTTCATCCAATGCCGCACAGGAGCTATCACCGTCTACTTTGGCCTCATAGCAAAGCTGCTGTGCCAGTACGGGAGAGATACCCGTAAGAGAGGTATACAGGGCCTTGTACACGGGCATGGGTTTACTCATAATCTCGTTGATAAACGCATCAAAGTTAAGAGTCAGCACATCCTTTTTGTCCTGGGTCTCCGGGATGAAGTAGGTCTTGCCGGGCAGTACCTCCCGGACACTGCTGACCGCCGCAGAGATATGCTTGATGCTGTCAATAATCACATTCTGATCATTACAGAAGATAATATTGCTATGCTTTCCCATGATTTCGATAATCAAATACTTGCGGCACAAATCACCCATTTCGTCCAGATGCTCGATTTCCAGTCTTACAATTCGTTCCAGACCGGGCTGGGATACTCCCACAATACGCCCATTTTGCAGATGCTTACGCAGCAGCATGCAGAAATTGGGGGCAGTCATGGGACTGGGCTTATTGCTTTCCGTAAAATAAATCAGGGGAAGAGAAGCATCGGCGGATAAAAAAAGCCTCCGTTGCCCCTCGCCGGTCTTTATGGTCAGCAGCAGCTCGTCGTTTTCAGGCTGTGCAATTTTATATAATCTGCCACCTAAAATGGTGGATTTCATTTCCTGTACCACATTTGCAATGGTAACGCCATCAAAAGCCATGGTTACTTCCTCACTCAAACAATTTGAACACAGTATAGCAGAAATAGTCTCATAGTTCAAATCAAAATCACAATAGTGCTCTTGACTGGTCCCAAAACTTATCTTATAATAAAATGAAGTGTGCGACGAGGAAGCCGCCGCTTTAGATAGGAGCCACCATGATTAAAAGTATGACCGGCTTTGGCAGATGCGAGGTGACCTTCGATTCCAGAAAGTTTACCGTAGAGATGAAATCTGTCAATCATCGTTATCTGGATGTGAATATTAAGATGCCCAAGAAATTAAATTTCTTTGAGTCCGCTATTCGTACGGAACTGAAGAATTATATTTCCAGAGGCAAGGTAGATGTATTTATTACCTATGAGGATTTCTCAGAAAGTAATACCAGCATCTGTTACCACAAGGAGGTAGCAGCGGAATATCTGAAGTATTTACGTCAGATGGCTGAGGATTTCGGATTGGATGATGATATCCGGGTATCCACTCTTTCCAAATACCCTGAGGTATTTACCATGGAAGAGCAGACCATGGATGAGGAAGAGCTGTGGAAGGAATTACAAAAGGCTATCAGCGGTGCAGCGCAGATGTTTGTACAGACCCGTATCACCGAAGGTGAGAATCTGCGTGCAGATTTAATTTCCAAACTGGATGGTATGCTGGAACTGGTCGATTTTATTACCGAGCGTTCTCCCAAAATTGTGGCAGAGTACAGACAAAAGCTGGAGGAGCGTGTCCGGGAGCTTTTGGAAGACAATACTGTGGATGAGGGCAGACTACTCACTGAGGTGACCATTTTTGCGGATAAGGTATGTGTGGATGAGGAGCTGGTAAGACTGCGCAGTCATATCGAGACCACCCGCAAGACCCTGCAGGAGGGTGGCAGTATCGGACGTAAGCTGGATTTTATTGCCCAGGAGATGAACAGAGAGGCTAATACCACCCTGTCCAAATCCAATGACCTGGAGATTTCCAATTGTGCCATTGAGTTAAAGACGGAGATTGAAAAGGTGAGAGAGCAGATTCAAAATATTGAGTAGTAGTGAGGATAGACATGGCAGAAAAAGGAATACTCATCATTATCTCAGGTTTTTCCGGTGCAGGAAAGGGTACCCTGGTAAAGGAGTTATTGAAGACCTACGACAATTACGCATTGTCCGTTTCCATGACCACCCGCTTACCCAGAGAAGGCGAGCGTCACGGGATAGAGTACTTTTTTACGGATAAGGCCGGCTTTGAGGAGCAGATTGCAGCAGATGGTATGATTGAATACGCACAGTACTGCGGCAATTATTATGGTACCCCCAAGGCTTATGTGGAAGAACAACTGGCTGCAGGCAGGGATGTGATTCTGGAGATTGAGATTCAGGGCGCATTACAGGTAAAGGAAAAATTCCCCGAGAGTCTGCTTTTGTTTGTGACACCACCCAGTGCAGCAGAGCTGGAGCGCAGACTGGTGGGCAGAGGTACTGAGAGCGCAGAGGTAGTGGCCCAGCGTTTGGCCAGAGCAAGTGAGGAATCAGAAGGCATTGAGGCCTATGATTATATAGTAGTAAATGATATTCTGGAGGATTGCGTAAAGGAGGTTCACGATATTGTGAATGCGGCACGTAAGAGTCCTGTTCGAAGAAAGGCATTTATAAAAGAAATCAGAGAAGAACTGAAAGAGTTCTCGAAAGGAGCAAAATAATGTTACATCCATCTTATTCAGATCTTATGAAAGTCGTAAACAGTGAGGTAGAGCCCGGAGAGACTCCCGTAGTAAACAGCCGTTATTCCATCGTTATGGCTACCGCAAAGAGAGCTCGTCAGATTATTGCAGGTGACGAACCTTTGGTAGACAACAAGAGTGCAAAGCCCCTTAGCATTGCAGTGGATGAGTTAAATCAGGGCCAGATTAAGATATTAGGCGACGAGGACTAAAAATCAGGTAGTTGGCATACTCTGTCAGCTACCTTTTGTATATCAGGAAGGTTTTTATGAAGATATGTTTTGTTTCCCTGGGCTGTGATAAGAATCTGGCAGATACAGAGAAAATGCTGGGTATGCTTCAGGATGCAGGTTATTCCTTTACGGATGAAGAAACGGAAGCAGATATAGCAGTGGTAAATACCTGCTGCTTTATCGGGGATGCTAAGGAAGAAAGCATTAATACATTGTTAGAGTTGGCAGATTTGAAGCAGAACGGTTCTCTAAAATTGCTGGTGGCAGCAGGTTGCTTGGCACAGCGTTACCGGGAGGAGATTCAGAGAGAGATTCCCGAAGTGGACGTGATTATCGGTACCACCGCCATTACAGAGATTGTTGACGCTATTGAAGAGGCATTGTCCGGCAGTGCCCGGAATCATTATCAGGATTTGGATGTAAGTCCGGTGGTGGATAGTCCACGGGAAGTCACCACAGGAGGACATTTTGCATATTTAAAAATAGCAGAGGGATGCGATAAGCATTGCACCTACTGCATCATTCCCAAGGTACGTGGTAATTTCCGCAGCGTGCCCATGGAGGTATTGGTACAGGAAGCTACTTATCTGGCGGACAGTGGTGTAAAGGAACTGATTCTGGTAGCTCAGGAGACCACCTTGTATGGTCAGGACCTTTACGGCGAGAAGTCACTGCATAAGCTGCTGCGTGCCTTAGGGCAGATTCCGGGTATTTATTGGATTCGAATTCTCTACTGTTATCCTGAGGAGATTACGGAGGAGCTGATAGAAGCCATTGCTACGGAGCCCAAGGTATTGCACTATCTGGATATTCCTATTCAGCACGGTGCGGATGGGGTTTTGAAACGTATGGGCAGACGGACCAATCAGGCGCAGCTACGTGAGATTATCGGAAAGCTTCGGGAGCGGATTCCGGATATTTGCCTACGCACCACTTTAATCAGCGGTTTTCCGGGAGAGTCCCAGGAGGACCATGAGGAATTATACCGTTTTGTAAATGAAATGGAGTTTGACCGTTTGGGAGTATTTGCCTATTCCCGGGAGGAGGATACGCCGGCCGCAATGATGCCGGACCAGGTACCGGAAGAGATTAAGGAAGAACGCCGGGACGAGCTGATGGAACTGCAGCAGGCCATCGCCTTTGAAAAAGCAGAGGAGATGGTAGGTCGTGTGCTGGATGTGATGATTGAAGGTAAGGTAGCAGATGAGGATGTGTATGTGGCCCGTACTTATCGGGATGCACCCAATGTGGATGGCTATTTATTCTTAAATACAAGCGCCAATCTGGTAACCGGTGATTTTGTAAAAGTATTGGTTACGGATTCCAATGAATATGATTTGATCGGAGAGGTATACTATGAGTAAGATGAATTTACCTAACAAGCTGACAATTTTTCGAGTGATATTAATCGTGCCTTTCATATTACTGCTTTTGGGCGGTTACCATGAATGGGATTGGTTTAAGCTTATATTTGGCGGCATTATGGAGTATGTGGATTATATTGCCCTGGTGATTTTCATTATTGCCAGTCTTACCGATTTGATTGATGGGAAAATTGCCCGTAAATATAATTTGGTGACCAATTTTGGTAAATTTATGGATCCCTTGGCAGATAAGCTGCTGGTATGTGCGGCTCTGATTGCCTTGGTGGAACTGGGCAGAATCCCTTCCTGGGTAGTGATTATCATTATCAGCAGGGAATTTATCATCAGCGGTTTCCGACTCATAGCATCGGATAACGGTGTGGTGATTGCAGCCAGCTACTGGGGCAAGTTTAAGACCACCTTTCAGATGGTGATGGTGTGCCTAATGATTGCCAATATCAGTGAACTTTCATTGCTTACCGATATTATCATGTGGATTGCACTGGCACTGACGGTAATTTCTTTGGTGGATTATCTGATTAAAAACAAGGATGTCATGAAGGATACAAAATAAAATAATGGAGGGCACTGCCATGAAAGATTGCCAAGGAGCGTACATATGATTGCAGAAATTGTTTGTGTGGGAACTGAATTACTTTTAGGAAATATTGTAAATACCAATGCTGCTTATCTGGCGGAAAAATGCGCAGCGGTGGGGCTGTCCTGTTATTATCAGACGGTAGTAGGGGACAATAAGGAACGTTTGATGGAGACCGTAAAAACTGCAGCCAAACGAGCAGATATTGTGATTTTATCAGGAGGTTTGGGCCCTACAGAGGATGATTTGACCAAGGAAACTGTGGCAGAGTTCTGTGGCAGGGAAATGTATGAGGATGCACACAGCAGAGAGCGTCTTGAGCAATATTTTGCAGCCAGAGGTCTGGAAATGACCGAGAATAATTTAAAGCAGGTTATGATTCCCCAGGATGCAAAGATTTTGGACAATCATAATGGTACAGCACCGGGAGTGATTGTGGAGACGGAGAATACCGCTTTTATTCTGTTACCCGGCCCGCCCATGGAATTGCAACCTATGTTTGAGGATGGGGTAATGCCTTATTTGCAGGGACTGACCGGAGAGGAGATCTGTTCCCAGACAGTAAAAATCTGTGGCGGTTCTGAAAGCAAGATTGAGACAGAAATCAAGGATTTGATTGACGCCCAGACCAATCCCACCATTGCTACCTATGCAAAGCCCGGCGAGGTGCATATCCGTGTGACGGCAAAAGCTTCCAGCCAAAAGGAAGCCAATAAGCTGATAAAACCGGTGGTCAAGGAACTGAAATCCAGATTTGGACATAAGATTTATACCACTGATGAAAGTGTCACGTTGGAAAAGGCGGTGGTAGAGTTACTTGCAGGAGCAGATTTGACCATTGGTCTGGCAGAGTCCTGTACCGCGGGTATGTTATCTGCCCGGCTGGTGAATGTTCCCGGGGTATCCGATGTGTACAAAATGGGTGTTACCACCTATTCCAATAAAGCCAAACGAAAGCTGCTGAACGTTAAGAAGAGTACCCTGCAAAAGCATGGAGCTGTGAGCCAGCAGACTGCTGAGGAAATGGTAAAAGGCTGTGCTCTGCTTACAGGAGCGGATGTAACCGTAGCAATTACCGGAATAGCAGGACCTGACGGAGGAACGGAAGAAAAGCCTGTAGGTCTGGTATATATGGCTTGTAACATTAAGGGAAATATCCGGATTAAGAAGCATCAGCTGAAGGGGAGCCGCAGTAAGATTCGGGAAAATGCTACCATGCTGGCCCTGACTTTGGTCCGTGAATGTGTTATGGAATATTTAAGTAAAGTAACATTTGGTAAAAAATAATTTGTTTTGTTTTTCGTTTTTAGAAAAGAATGTACCGTAATACTTGCCTGAGGCAAAGTTTTATGGTACATTTTTTATATCTGAAAATCTGTTTCATAGTATTTCAAATCTATGAGTTCCGGGCATTTCGCCATGAAATTTCAGAAAGTGTAATAAGAGATGGAGGGGATGCCTTTGAGGGAGGTTTAAGGGACTTGTATTAGTGTACAATTCATTTTGTAAAGGAAAATAATAATTTATATTGACAAAACCGAACAAATGTTTTATTCTGATTAAAACAAACATTTGTTCCTGAGAAAAGGAGATTGAAATGGAAAGAGAAGAAAAGCTGAAAGCATTGGATGCGGCATTAAGTCATATTGAAAAGCAGTACGGTAAGGGTACCGTTATGCGATTGGGAGATCCTTCTGCACAGATGAGCGTGGAGACCATCCCTACCGGTTCCTTGAGTCTGGATATAGCACTGGGACTTGGCTGTATCCCTAAGGGCAGAATTATAGAGATATATGGACCCGAGTCCAGTGGTAAGACCACTGTTACCCTGCATATGATTGCAGAGGTGCAGAAGAGAGGCGGCATTGCGGGATTTATAGATGCTGAGCATGCACTGGATCCTGTATATGCGAAAAATATAGGTGTGGATATTGACAATTTATACATATCCCAGCCGGATAACGGAGAGCAGGCCATGGAGATTACCGAGACCATGGTGCGTTCCGGTGCAGTGGATATCGTAGTAGTAGACTCTGTAGCGGCATTGGTTCCCAAGGCAGAAATTGATGGTGATATGGGAGATAGTCATGTGGGTCTTCAGGCACGTCTTATGAGCCAGGCACTGCGTAAATTGACTGCCGTTATCAGTAAGTCTAACTGTACGGTTATATTTATCAATCAGCTTCGTGAGAAGATTGGTATTATGTTTGGAAATCCGGAGACTACCACTGGTGGCCGTGCACTGAAGTTCTATTCTTCCGTGCGTATGGATGTGCGTCGTATTGAGTCCCTGAAGCAGGGGGGTGAAGTGATTGGTAACCGTACCCGTGTAAAGGTGGTTAAGAATAAGGTGGCACCTCCCTTTAAGGAGGCAGAATTTGATATTATGTTCGGTGAGGGTATCTCCATGGTAGGTGATATTTTGGACCTGGCAGCAAGTATAGATGTGGTCAATAAGTCCGGGGCCTGGTATACCTACAATGGCAATAAAATCGGGCAGGGTCGTGAGAATGCAAAGCAGTATTTGAAGGACAATCCTGAGATTTGTAAGGAAGTGGAGCAAAAGGTACGTGAGCATTTTGGGTTTGAGGACGTACAGGAATCCAAATAGAGTGAGGATATTTCGGAATGCAGGTGACTGAGATTGTAGAATGGACCAAGTCCCGTAGCAAGGTATATATAGATCAGGAATTCGCCTTTGTACTATACAAAGGCGAATTGCCTATCTACGGTGTGGTCTGTGGCGAAGAATTATCGATTGAGCATCACCGTCAGATTATGGAAGAGGTATTACCGAAACGGGCGAAGTTAAGAGCCATGAACTTATTAATGAAGCGTACCTATACCAGTTCCCAGCTTCGTCGGAAATTGGAGGAGGGCTATTATCCTCCGGCTGTGATAGAAGCGGCACTGGAGTATGTGGCTTCCTTTCATTATACGGACGATTTGCAGTACGCCCTGGATTACATTACTTATCATGAGGGGTCCCATGGCCGCAGACGTATGGAGCTGGATTTGCTGAGACGGGGAATTAGTGCGGAGCTGTTTGAAAAAGCATGGGCACTTTGGGAGGACCGGGGCGGTATTCAAGATGAATGTGCCATGATACAAGTGCTTTTACGTAAAAAAGGCTATGAACCGGAAGGTGCTGACCGCATGCAACGTTCCAAGATGTATCAATTTCTTCTTCGCAAAGGTTTTTCAAGTGAAGAAATTACCAAAGCTTTGCGTATTTATAGCGAAGATGCTTGACATAATAGCCAAATAAGTTTAAAATTTATATGTTGTAATTCGCTTGTTAGAATGTTTTCAAACTCTAAAGGAAGCTTTGGAGATATGTACATACATTCTATTTTGTACAATGAAAATCAAATAAGGAGGTGCTCCTGTAATGCTTGAGAAAATCATCATTGCGATTGTCTGCGTCCTTGTAACTGCGATTATTACCGCTATTGTGACCACCGCTTATCAGAAGAAGGCGGCGGCATCTACCATCGGTAATGCAGAGGAGAAGGCAAGAGAGATTATTGATGAAGCTCTTAAGACTGCAGAGACCAAAAAGCGTGAGTCCTTACTGGAGGTCAAGGAAGAAACCATTCGTACCAAGAATGAACTTGACAAGGAGATTAAGGAACGTAGAGCAGAAGCTCAGAAATACGAACGTAGGGTCCAGCAGAAGGAAGAGAACATCGATAAGAAGGCAGATGCAATCGAGAAACGTGAAGCTAATTTGGCAGCCCGTGAGGAAACTTTGAATAAGATGAAGGACGAGGTATCCAAATTAAACGAGCAGAGACTGCAGGAACTGGAAAGAATTTCAGGTTTAACCTCTGAACAGGCAAAAGACTACTTATTGAAAATTGTTGAAGAAGAAGTAAAACATGAAACGGCCGTGATGATCAAGGAACTTGAGACACGTGCCAAAGAAGAGGCAGATAAAAAGGCAAAGGAATATGTGGTTAACGCAATCCAGAGATGTTCAGCAGACCATGTCTCTGAGACCACTATCTCCGTAGTACAACTGCCTAACGACGAAATGAAGGGTAGAATTATTGGTCGTGAAGGACGTAATATTCGTACTTTAGAGACTATGACAGGAGTGGATTTGATAATTGATGATACTCCCGAGGCTGTCGTATTATCCGGTTTTGATCCCATCCGTCGTGAAGTTGCAAGGATTGCCCTTGAAAAGCTGATTGTTGATGGACGTATCCATCCTGCCCGTATCGAAGAAATGGTCGAGAAGGCACAAAGAGAAGTTGAAGTAATGATAAAAGAGGAAGGTGAATCTGCGACCCTTGAGGTTGGCGTACATGGTATTCATCCCGAATTAGTTAAATTACTTGGAAAGATGAAGTTCCGTACCAGTTATGGTCAGAATGCGTTGAAGCATTCCATTGAAGTGGCACACCTTTCCGGTTTGTTAGCATCTGAGTTGGGCTTGGATGTGAGACTTGCCAAGAGAGCCGGCTTGTTGCACGATATTGGTAAGGCAGTAGACCAGGAGATGGAAGGAACTCATATCCAGTTGGGAGCAGAGCTTTGTAGAAAATACAAAGAAAACGCAACAGTCATCAACGCTGTAGAATCCCACCATGGTGATGTGGAGGCCACATCCCTCATTGCATGCATTGTACAAGCTGCTGACACAATCAGTGCTGCAAGACCCGGTGCTAGAAGAGAGACCTTAGAGACCTATACTAGCAGATTAAAACAATTAGAAGAAATCACAAACAATTTCAAAGGTGTAGATAAGTCTTTTGCTATTCAGGCAGGACGTGAAATCAGAGTTATGGTAGTGCCTGAGCAGATTACAGATGCCGATATGGTTCTGTTAGCTCGTGATATTTCCAAGAAGATTGAAGCTGAAATGGAATATCCCGGCCAGATTAAGGTAAATGTAATCCGCGAAAGCCGCGTAATTGATTACGCAAAATAACCATACAGTTCAAATTTCAAAATGAAACCGCTGTGTTTGGTACCAAGTACCCACACAGCGGTCTTTTTTTTGCTCTCACTTCTTTCGTCAATTCTTTATGTCCCAGCCTTTTTCGTTCCTCCCGCCCAGTAATCACCGGGCATCCTCCCCACCGCACTCACTTGGGATGCCTTCTGGTTGGATTTTCAAAAAAGTCATCTTCGGTAAGGGACAGTGTCTTTTACCGTATGAACATTGCCCGCCTGCTGTAGGCCCCACAAAGACAGCTTGGTGGAGTTGGCATAATGTCTGTAACATAGATGCTTCCATGGGTATACGTTTCGTGCCATCAGCCCACTAAGCAAACGCGGGACAGATGAGCACAAGGGACAGGCACGCACCAAAGGATACATCCGTGTATCCCTTGTGCTCAGCCCACATCCATGTGGGCTGGCCTTGTCACGTAAGCGTTTGCTAAGTGGGCGGTATGGACACTCCACTTGTCATACCCATTGGAAGTATCTATGTCAGCAGACATTGTTTGCCAAGGTACAATGCTGTCTTTGTGGGGCATATTGCAGGCGCGGGCAATGTTCATCGTATAAAAGACACTGTCAATAGACACTACCGAAGATGACTTTTTTAGAAAATCCCCAGAAGTATCCCTGAGTGTGGCAGGGAGGATGCCCGGTGGCTGCAAGAGCGGGAGAAAGCAACATAAAGAATAGATGAAAGAAACGGAGAAAAAAAACGCTATTTTAGTGAAATTGGTACTTGTTTCTTTATACGTGTTATAGTAATATAATAAACAATGTATGATTGTATACGATTATCCAATCGTGCACTTGAGAGAAATAACACTGCATGAGCAGTTAGGAAAGGTTAGATAAGTATGAAAGCATATCAGGAATTAAGCAGAGAAGAATTATTAGCATTAAAGGCACAGTTGGATGCGGCCTATGAAGATGCCAAGGGAAAGGGACTTGCTTTGGATATGTCCAGAGGTAAGCCCTCACCCATGCAGCTGGATTTGGGTATGGATATGATGGATGTTATTTCCTCCACCACCAATATGAAAACAGACAGTGGCATTGATGTACGTAATTACGGTACTCTAGATGGTATTCCTGAGGCAAAGCGGCTGATGGCAGATATTATGGGTGTAAAACCGGAGAATGTGATTGTATGCGGTAATGCCAGCTTGAATATTATGTATGATACCATTGCCCGTTTCATGACCCATGGTGTGCTGGGAGAGATGCCTTGGTGCAAGCTTGACAAGGTGAAATTCCTTTGCCCTGCCCCCGGTTATGACAGACATTTTGCTATTACCAAGCATTTCGGCATTGAGATGATTACAGTGCCCATGTCTCCCGAAGGTCCTGATATGGATATGGTGGAG
>JAFUKS010000127.1 GCA_017473445.1 Lachnospiraceae bacterium | reverse complement strand
TGATGGTGATGATGCTCATGCCCGTGGTCATGGTCATGGTCGTGATCATGATGATGGCCGCAGCAACACTCATCCTCATGGTCATGATGATGATGATGCTCATGCCCGTGGTCATGGTCGTGATCGCGATGATGGCCGCAGCAACACTCATCCTCATGGTCATGATGATGATGATGCTCATGCTCCGCTTTCTCCAGAAGCTCCTTCATCATATCTTCCAGTTTGTCCGTACCTTCTATGGTATCAAGTACTGCCTTACCATCCAGCTCATCTAAGGGAGTGGTAATAATGGTAGCAGTCTGATTATGTTCACGGATCAGCTCCACACAGGTATTCAGCTTTTCCTGACTCACCTTATCAATTCTGCTTAAGATAATGGTACCTGCATATTCAATCTGATTGATAAAGAACTCTCCAAAGTTCTTCATATACATCTTACACTTGCCTGCATCTACCACTGCTACAGCACTGTTGACCTGTACATCCAAATCAGCAGCTACATCTTCCACTGCCTGCAGTACATCGGAAAGCTTGCCTACACCGGAGGGCTCAATTAATACTCTTTCAGGCGCATAGGTATCGATTACTTCCTTCAAGGAAGCACCAAAATCACCTACCAGAGAGCAACAAATGCAACCCGAATTCATTTCTTTTATCTCAATACCGGCTTCCTTTAAGAAACCGCCATCGATACCGATTTCACCAAACTCATTCTCAATCAAAACGGTTTTGCTTCCGTCCAAGGCTTCTTTTAACAGCTTCTTAATCAAAGTGGTCTTTCCGGCACCTAAAAATCCGGAAACTACATCTATCTTTGTCATTCTATTCCCTTCTTTCTACGCCTTTGGCGTCTTTGGTCGCTATCCATTATTTTCTACTATTTATTCTTCCTTGTCAATAATTCCTGTCATAAAACTTTTGTAAACAATATGTGTCGGACCTATCGGCATAAAAAATCCTGCTGTGATAGCTTACTACCACAGCAGGATACCTATAACCTATTATTTATTTCTAATCTTCCGGAAGAACAAACTGCTCTACCAAAGAGTTCAAATTTTCAGCCTGTGCAAATAATTCCTCACTGGTTGCAGAGCTTTCCTCTGCAGTAGCGGAGGTATTCTGTACCGCATTGGCAATCTGCTCAATACCGCCATTTACCTGGGCAGCAGACTCAGCCTGACGCTCAGATGCAAGGCTTACTTCCTTCGCGCTGTCAACAATTGCATTTATGCTGTTGATAACCTCTGTCAGAACCTCTGTGGTATTATCAACAATCTTACCACCCTTTTGTACCTCTGTCAGTGCATTTTCAATTAAGGCTCTGGTATTCACTGCAGCCTCTGCACTCTGTCCGGCCAGAGTACGAATCTGGTCAGCAACTACTGCAAATCCACGTCCTGCCTCTCCTGCTCTTGCTGCCTCAATGGCTGCATTCAGGGACAACAAATTGGTCTTGGAAGCAATACTCTCGATACTGCTACTAATCTCCGCAATCTGCTCAGAAGTCTCACGGATACGTTTCATTGCCTCATTTACCTGTAACATATACTGCTGGCTATTAGATGCCTGCTCACCCACAGCGCTGGCATACTTGCTGGCTTCATTGGTGGCCTTTGCATTATATTCAATCTGATTGGTCAATTCGTTAACAGTAGCAGTCAATTCTTCCACCGCACTTGCCTGAGTGGTAGCACCTTCTGCCAAATCCTGTGCACCTTCTGCCATGTTCTGGGAACCGGCTCTTACCTGCTGTGCTGCAATGGTAATCTGCTGCAAGGTATCGGTCAGCTTTAAGCTGATATTCTTCATTGCAGCCAGAATAGGCTCATAACAACCAATGTACTCTGCCTCATAATCACTCTTTACAGTAAAATCACCCTCTGCCATACGCCCCATCAAATTATTGATATCGGGAATTAGCATCTTTAATCTGCTTACTACCTCTTCAATGCTGCCTGCCAGATCACCCATTTCATCCTTGGCATCATATGCAACGGAAATATCCAAATCTCCCTCTGCCAATCTATTTGCTGCCTTTTGCAGTTTGCGCATAGGACCCACAATGGACTGTCCCACTCTGCGGGTATAGCTTAAAATCCAAACAATCGCAAGCACTGCTAATATAATCAGTGTAATAATTGCAGCCACTGTCAAAGTAGAAATCTTTTTATAGCTGGACGCTACAGCTTCTCCGGTCTTCTTTCCAATCTTTTCAGATACGGTCTTAATAATCTGTGCCTGCTCATAATACTTGCCATTGTAATATTCCAAGCAATCTTTGTTATTATTATTTAACCGGGCAATCAATTCCTGACGCATTCTGTTCTCTTCTACGACTGCCGTATCAAACTGTCCTCCCAGAATAGGGTCATTGTAAGTCAAAAGCAATGTATCATAATTGGTTCTCATACTTGCAGCTGCTTCATTTGCCGCATCTATGTAGGCCTGTCTGTCCTCTTTGTCATCGGTAATACATGCACGAAGCATGTTATTCATAATTTCATCACATTCACCGGAAATCACCAGCTGCAACCGGTCATTGTTATAATCCACATCAAAGAAGTTACCTACATTTACCTTCATGGCAATAAACATAGCAGCCGCATATATAATGATTATTGCAACTGTAGCTCCTACTGCCACACTGATACCGGTCATCTTTTCGGAAATCTTCTTATCCTTTATTTTCTTTCTTTTAAAGCTGATACTGCCTTTTTCGGGCAACTTAAGCTTAGGTAACTGAATCGGCTTCTTTTCTTTTGGTACTCTAGGTTTTTTCTCTCTTGCCATGTAACTGTCCTCCCAAAAACACTCTATAAATACTATTTCAATTATACTCAAATTTACACAAACATTCAATAGTATTTTGGATTTTATTGTGAGTTTTTAACAAATTATTACAAGTTAAAAATCTACTTACCAATAAAGAGAAATCAATTCTGCATCTACCACCTGGGAGGGGACTGCAACCGTTCTGCTGTCCTGATCCGTTCCGCAGATTACGCCAATGCAATGACCTGTCTCATCAAAAAGTCCTCCACCGCTCATACCGGGAACAACCAGAGCTTGCGCAGACACCATAAACTGCTCAAATGCCTCCACATACATCCACTTTTCTTCCAAGGTTCCCTGCTGTATCAAAATATCCGCCGGTCCGCGGTATCCCATGGCGTACAAAACAGCCTCCTGCTGCACCTTGTTGAAGGCTTCACTTCCATGAGGCACCACCCCATAATACTTTTGATGTAACCGGGGAATTCGATGTCCCTCAATTTTCAAAAAGCCAAATCCGAATTGGTACAATTCCAATACAAATCAGCGGTGATGGTATAACCATCGCTTAAAGTCACATGAATGGCTCCCGGTACCTGTTCCAGTACATGGCCGGCTGTAACAATTACCATATCCTCTTCATATTCCCATATCATTCCATTACCGCATAGTTCTCCCGTATCCACCATTACCAGGCTCTTTTGCAGCTCCTGATATATCTTTTCGTCCATTCCCGGGTTCACCACCTGTACATCATCGGGAGTATCCCATTGTACAGCAGAGGACTCCAAAGACTCTTCTGCCTCTTCCTTATCTGCACCGCAGCCTCCGAGAAACAGGGCAGACAATATCATCCATATCCAAATCTTTTTCATGCTCTGTCCACAAATCCTTCCTTTTGTGAAAAAAGACCGCTACCTGGGTAGCGGTCCTGCTTTCGTATCTGTGTAAGCAAAACGATAAGCCGGGTTATGTCGTTGAACAATCATCTATCTAGTACGGCTGTTACCAGCCGCATCAAGCGACCTACCTGAAAGCAGATCGGGCCAATCTATCGCTTTCTGCTTGGTCTTGCTTCGGATGGGGTTTACATGGCTCCGCCTGTTACCAGACGGACGGTAGTCTCTTAAGCTGCCTTTCCACCCTTACTCCTAACGGAGCGGTATATTTCTGTTGCACTAGCCTTGGAGTCGCCTCCACCGGACGTTATCCGGCATCCTGCCCTATGAAGCCCGGACTTTCCTCACCTGCCCTGGGGCAGCCGCGATTGTCTGTCTTACTTACACCTGCACTATTATATCCTGCACTTTTGCAAAATGCAAGACTCCTTTACACATTAAAGCAACTGCCGCCCACAAATTCCCTTGCAATGGAATTATTAGGGAGACTCTCACTGGTTACTCCCAGGAAATAATCCAGGAATTTCAAAAGTCTCTTTGCCTCATAATATTCCGGCGCATCCTTGGGAATCTGGAACAGCAACGGCTCTGCGAACTGCTTTAACACGGCCAGTTCGTAAATCAATACCGAATTAAACATCACATCTGCCTGCTCCTGGAAGGGGAAAATATTCTCCTCCTCGCCTCTTCTTACAGAAGGCCACATCTGAATGGTTCTTTGTGCCTGCGTACCTCTGGTGCGGGCATCCCGGACCATACGGCGAAGCAGACGGCCATCGGTGGTAGAAATACGATTGTGCTGATCTACATTTACATTGGTCAGAGCACTGATATAAATCTTATATTTACTTTCCTGAGGAAGTGCATAAGACATCTTATCGTTCAAGCCATGGATACCCTCAATTACCAGAATATCATCGGGACCCAACTGTTTGTAGTTGCCCTTGTACTCTCTCTTACCGGTCTTGAAATTGAAGGTGGGCAATTCTACTCTTTCACCCTCTAAAAGCTTTACCATATCCTCATTAAACTGTTTTACATCAATGGCCTCCAGGCACTCGAAATTATAGTCCCCATTCTCGTCTCTGGGAGTCTTCTCCCGGTCCACAAAGTAATCGTCCAGAGCAATGGGATGAGGCGTCTTGCCC
>JAFUKS010000126.1 GCA_017473445.1 Lachnospiraceae bacterium | reverse complement strand
TACATAGTAGAAACATTTTTATCCACGATTTACACCCAACGCACTACTGCTCCTACTACATACCAAAAACGAAATGCATTAAGAGACGCTGCCATAATTGAACTTTTATTTGCAACCGGTATTCGAATCACCGAACTATGTTCTCTAAAACCATTTGATATCAATCTGTACGAAAAAACAATTTTAATTTATGGGAAAGGTTCAAAAGAACGAAAAATTCAAATAGGAAATTATGACGTGATTACAATTTTACAAGAATATACTGAAAACTTCACAGACGAAATTCAAGCATGTAATTATTTTTTTGTAAATCAATCCGGCAGACCACTGTCTGATCAAGCAGTTAGAAGAATGATTAACAAATATGCTTCGCTTGCAGCAATAGAATTACACATAACGCCCCACATGTTCCGCCATACTTTTGCAACCTGTCTTTTAGAAGCCGATGTTAATATCCGATACATTCAAGAAATGTTAGGTCACAGCTCTATAAACATTACTGAAATATATACACATGTTGCCATGTCCAAACAACGAGATATTCTTACCTCTAAACATCCGCGAAAAGATTTTCATATACTAAATTAATCAGTAGATTGCCTCATTAACTGTATGCCGCCAACAGGAAAGTTACCTACTTTCCTGTTGGTACTTTATCTTAGATATTACTTTACTTACTATTCACAATTCTTTTTTCTCAAATGCACAAATTTAATGTCTATCTCCTCATCAGAATAATAGTATATAAAAACCCATGTCCCCGCCTCCCGGCAAGCACATGGGTTTCTGACTAACTTATTATATGTAGCATTATTCTATTACAAATTTCATTGCATTCAGGAATGGTCCAAATTCCGGATGCTCAAATAAAAATGTACTATCAAATACACATACTACTCCGGAGCCAAGCTCTATAATTGCCTCTTGGGTTGAGCCCGGGATTAGTTCACCGCTTCCGTCATAGGAGTGGACCATATAATCAGCCCAATAGGCCTTTAAAGTATATTCCCCGGCCTGAATCTCCTGCAACTCTGATACAGATACCTCTTCCAACATCTTCTCAGAATTCAGTTGTCTTTCTCTTCCCTGTCTGCGCTCTTCAGCAGTAGCGAAATCTGCTATGGCAAAGGTGTGCTCGTTTCCATCCGCATCTGTAAGGAAAAACTCCATGTCAAAAACACGGTAACTCTTTATCACATCGGGATCATAATATACCTTGACCTTAACACCACCTAAAGAAGTTACCTCAAAGAAGGTATCCCCTTCCATTCCGTCAGAAGTATCCTCTTCCGCATTTGGATCAAAAGCAGGAGGTGTCATCCGTGTTCCGTCTCCCGTTGTAACATACGCCAAAACATAAGGCAGCATTTCATCTAAATAGACTTGCTTTTCAAAGCCCGGCAGATGTACGGCATAAAGAATCATATCATTTTCTAATTTCAAAGCAAAGAATTCAACGCCAACGGTTCCATCGTTTTTCCATGTAGCATCGCCACGTAAAACAGTATAGTCTCCTATCTTTTTTTCTGTAAGCTCAGATACTGACATATTATCTTCATGAGGCTTCATCTTCTTTTGATACAAATCCTCCACAGAAGGATTCTTATTCTCACACATAAGAAGCAGTTCTACACTTTTTCTATCCGCCCATCTAAACCTTGCAGCATTTCTGCTTAAATCTATCAGTTTTACCTTTTCAGGATCATAGCTAACAACCGCCGACTGTTTTAACTCCTCATTACAACACAAGGAAAGAGTGTATAACTCATAAGAATTATTTTCACCGGCTGTATCCTCGCCATCCGCTTGCTCTTCTACAGTATTCTGGGGCTCAGTTTCCTGCTCACTGCTGCCGGATTCCTGATTTACTACTGCGTTACTGCCACCATCTGCGCTTTCGTTGGTGTCTCCTCCACAGCCTACAAGAAGCGACATGGTCATCGCCATAGTAAGTAACACACCTAATAATTTTCTTTTCATCTTTTTCAAGCTCCTTTGTACATACTAAAGACTTATCATCTTGTCTATTATTCTATAATAAATCACTTGATAATTCAATCATTTCGCCTTGAAATCTCCCAACCGAAAATTCCGTTTGGAATATGCATTTATCTTATTCACCCTTACGGTATTCCACAACGGTGGAACCACCGGACTCGATGTTGACAAAAACATATTGTAGCAGGTCTACCTGACTAACAGTCCCCGTATGCTCACTATATCCATTATAGTTTCTTACAATATGTCCGTTATCGGTTTCATAAGCAAATTCAGTCCTCTCTAATTTTTCAGAAAGAAACAAATCCCAGCACCAAAATACCATTCCGTTTACATTCACTTCATAAAGTTCCGATTTGGTCCATGCGGAGCCCTTACCATCAAGAACAGTATCATACATCTCCTGAATGGTTTGCTCCGATGCATCCACGCAGGTGATTTCCAATGTAGAACCCGGGTCCTCTATATATTCAAACCATGCATACCGTTCCGGGGAGGTACAGTCCGGTGATATTCTCACTTTTTCTTCATCAAAAGTAATCACCACCGATTTACCATTGTCGATCTCCCATACCCCATCCATACCGGTAGCACCCCCGATATACATACTTAACTGATTCTTTTTTTGTATTGTATTATCCGTGTTGCTTATCTCTTCACTTACCGCTTGATTTGCCTCCTGACTCGCTTGGTCATCCGCTTCCTGTTTGTTCTCTTTGCTTATTTCGGCATCTGCCTCTTGGTTTATCACTGCATCCTTTGCATTGCCTGCACCACCGGAGTCCGCTCCGCTGCATCCTACCAAAAGCAACGCACTCATCACCATTAAACCCATTAGACAAAATGACTTTCTCATATGTATTTTCCTCCGTGTATCTAATCAACTTTCTACTGTGCCGTTACCCGTACAGTAGCCATCGGCTTGCCTTCTGCATCCTTACCCACTGCCACAATGGTAATGGTATAGCCGAAGGCCCTACCGTCGTCCATAAGTCCCTGATAGAAAAACTCACTGTATTCTTCTGCTGTAAACGTATCTCCCGCGTAGAACAAATCTTCCTTGGAAAGCTGTAAATCCCTACTTCCCACGGTGGTAAAGGTATTCTTCTTACCGGCCTGGATGACTTCCACATTATAACGTCCCATACCGTCACCCACATAATTGTTGGCATAGTGGATGGTGCCGATATCATAGGTAGATACTTCTCCCGGAGTTGTTTTGGATTCCGCCTCGATGGTACGCTTTTCCATACATCCGTTGACATGGCTGATACGGACACCAAGCGCGTCCTGTAATCCGTACCCTTTGGTATCATACTGATTCACGCCATCATCACTGAATAAATCAATCATCACATATTCTCCAAAGACTCCTTCATACTGCGTGCCCGCTGCCGGAATCACAATTACATCCTCTGTCAGAGCAGAGGAACCAATGGTAAACTCCACTGACTCACCACTGTCAAGACCACTAACCACCTGTGGCTCCATCCAGCCCACTGCCATCTTAGAGTAAGCATTCCAATCGCCCTTATTATCAGACTGCATATCGAAACCGCCCACCGCATTGATACCGGAATAGGTCACGTCATAATAATCGATAATACCGAAATTGTGCGAAAACTCATGAATCAGGGTATCCGCTCCTTCCTTCCGCAGGAAACGGTCATTAATATTAACAAAGGTATGGGCATTCGGTTCCTTTGGTGTACCCGCATAGTCCCCGAAATAACTTTCACGATAATGAATGGCACCGCTATAACTGTTAATTATATACGAATCATTACTGGGGGTACCTGCATTGATTAGTACTATAGAATCCACGTATCCGTTGGCATCCTGGTCATAGAGACTCCAATCTACATCCGGATACTGTGCCTTCACCCAGCCTAAGATTTCATCCACATAGTACTTATCCGGTGCATCAGTCTCTGCCTCTGCAAAATTCCGGTCACTATAGTACCAATCGGTCAGGAAGGAATTTACCGTCAGCTTCCCGTAGGACGCAATCTCAAAATACTCGCTGAGGGAAAATTCCCGGTCAGCAGGGTCCGAATAATCGGTAATGTTTCCTGTCGCATCCATAATACGACCCAGATTTTTTCTGTATAACGTTAAAGTATCCTCATTGGCATTGTCCTTCTGGTCCGCCCATGCTACCGGCACCACCAAAGTATTGTTTACACCCAAAGCATCCGGGAACGCATAGGGCACCAAATCATGCATGGTCTCTGCACCTATGTAGCGTTCTATCACAGGCACTTCCAGCTTGAAAGCATAATCACCCACCGTAATATCCAGTGTAGTACCTGCCTCGACTCTGGCATTGGACTTATCCAATACATTGCCGGCAGCGTCCCTCAAATCGCCCACTGTATAAAAAGTATTGGGAACGAAGTAAACACTCCCTCCGTTATCCGTCAAATAAGAATAAGGGGTATCGGGCAGCAAGCACAAATAGAAATCAAAGCTTCCCTTAGATTCATCTGCCAGTGCTTCCTTTGCCTGATTATACCGCTCCCCCTCCAAATAAGCCGATGTAAAATCCAAATTCCATGCTGCATCAACCATTGGGGTCGTCTTCTCCGCAGGATTGTAGGCGATACTCAGACCGGATACCACAAATTCCTGCTGATAATAGGTATTACCGGAAAAATATACAAAGTTCGGTTCAAAGGCCATAACGGAATGCCATAGCCCTTCATTCCAGTTCAAAGGGTAATCACCTGAAATATCATAGGTGTGCACCTGTGCCGCCCGCTCCACACTATTCTTTTCCGCAGAGTAGGTATATCCATATCCATAGTCCAGGGTCGCATCCTGACCATAGCTGTCACCATTTGCTATGTAGCCGCAATACCCATAGATCTTGCCCACCGCATCCAGGGAAGTAACGGCACTGTCAGGACGAATGGTAATACCGCTTTCATCAATGCTGATATTTTCACCCTCAAACCGCACCACTGTACCATCACTCATTACAGAGCTAAAAAAGGTAGTCGTTCCATCTACCGCAATCGTACTATGATCTATGCCGGCAATAATATCACTCTGAATAATCCCCGGCTCCTCCAATTTGGCCATTATAGCCTCATGAGGGTCTCCTTCTGTATGTCGGACTTCCCAATTAGTGGGATAGAGCGCGAAAAAATCCATTTCCTGACTGTCGTAAGCCAAATCCTTATAAAATACCTGCTCCACTGTATCATCATATCGTATTTTCAACGAAGTAATATTCAGAGGCTGGGCATTCCCCGGCTCTGCCTGCATTACCAGGAAACCGCTTTGTACCTCCGATAGGTTCATCCGGGTATTTTCTTCTACCATCATCCACCAGACCAAGGCGGCATTCAGTTGTGTCATATTGTCAACAGCAGGTGCATTGGTAAAGGCAAATCCAAAATTAATACCACATCCAGCTGTATCCGATGTCACATCGAAATAAGAGATGGCACCCAGATAATCCAAAGAAACCAAGTAGGCCCCCGGCTCCATGGAAATACCACTCTCTGTAACCGCAACTCCCTTTCCTTGGAATCGAAGGGTCTTGCCCTCCTCAGTGACAACATTAAAATTGGTATAGTCTCCCTCCCGGGTCAGGGAAGACCAATCTATATTACACATTACATCCAGCTCCGGTCCACGTGCCGCATCCCCATCATCACCACAAGCGCAAAGAGACCACACCATGGTCACTATCAAAATCACGCAAACCAGACAACTTGTCCATCTTTTTCTTAGATTCATGCAAATACCTCCCGGAAGAATAGCGTCTTTTATGTCCATCAAAGCTTTCCGTACTTATAAGCTGATATTATCATACTACAAAAAAATTATCTATATATACTTCTCCTACTACCCTGTTTCTGTCAGATTTAAAATGACCTCAAAAGAAATGCTTTGGTTTACAACGGTAAGGGTCCTTCCACAAAAGTCAATGGCCGATACCAACCCTGTCACCTGCACATATTCTCCGGCTTCGAAATATTCTACCGTTACCATACTCCCCTTGCCGATCCCTCTTAGGACCTCATCCAGCCGCGCCTTCATCTCCTCAGAAAGCTCCCGTTGCTCCACCGATATCCGCTCCTTCTCCCGCAGTGCCTCTCGAAATCCGGTCAAGGCGTCAAAGGGCATGAACTGCTTGGCCCGGTTACTTCTGTCCATCTTGGGTCTCACTTTATTGGCCACTTTTGTGTCCTCCTATCTGCCGGTTCCGCTCCATGGTGGTGGCTGCCTCCTGCAAATCCATCCCCCTAACCAACGCATTCTTGCCAAATCTCCGCTTAATCTCCAGGGTAGCCTGCTGCAGCTTCCTATCCCGTTCCTCCACTGCATAATCTGTAAACAAGTCGTACTGTCTACATTCCTCTCCGGACACCCCGTTACAGCTAAGGCTCAGCCGTCGTATAGGGCAATCCCGACGTACAATCCGATCATACAGTTCCAACACATGAGGGATAATGGTCTGGTAGGAATTGGTAGTAACCGTCATGGTGGTACTGCCGCTATCAGGTCTCATATTCAGACTATTGGAATATCCCAGCATCAGGGAAAGGGATCTGGTAGCCAGTCCCTTGGCAGTCATGTCCAGACACAGGGCGTCCGTCATCTCCTTTACAATCAATCGACACTCCTCATAGGAATAATCCCGGGAAAGCACCTGTCCGCTGGACAGGGAATGACTATCCGGCTGATAGGCCTTAATATCTGCCATGGTGGTGGTCTCCCGTCCCCAGGCATGGTCTATGAGCAGCTCCGCATCCACGCCGAAGAGCCGGTACAACAGGTCCTCGTCGGCATGAGCGATATCTCTCATGGTCATAATTCCTACTGTGGCCAGCCGTCGTATGGTACCGGGGCCCACCCGCCAAAAGTCCCTCAGTTGCTTATGGTCCCACAGGGTCTGCCGATACAATTCTTCATCCAGATAGCCAATATGATCCTTGGCATGCTTGGCCGTAATATCCAGTGCTACCTTGGCCAGATACAGATTGGTACCGATACCGGCAGTAGCCGTAATCTTGGTGGTCGCCTTAATATCTGCCATAATCTTCCGGGCCAGTTCCTCTGCTGTCAGCTGATATAGAGGCAGATAATTCGTCACATCCATGAAAGCTTCATCAATGTAATATACATGGATATCCTCCTTGGCAATATACTTCAAATAAATCCCGTAAATCTCCACCGAATAGTCTATATAAAGCTGCATCCTGGGCGGAGCCGTAATATACTTCACAGCCCTGGGAATCTCAAAAAGTCTGCATCTGTTATGAATCCCCAGTGCCTTCATAGAAGGAGTGATTGCCAGACAAATCGTCTTTTCACTACGCTCCCGGTCTGCCACCACCAGATTGGTCGTCAAGGGGTCCAGACCTCGCTCCACACACTCCACGGAAGCATAGAAAGACTTCAAATCGATACATAGATATATCCTTTGTTCCATTACCTGCACCTCCCATTTGTCGTAATATCATTATATAGCTCGAACAAATGTTTGTCTAGTGGGAATAATCACCTTTTTCTACGGTGCGAAACAGCTGAAAACAAAAAAAGCACTTCCTTTTGGATAAACATACTTTTACAATCAATCACCTCCAAAAGAAATTGCTTTTATTGTCTATAAAACTATAACCACCCCAAACATACCATCCTTTACGTCATAACTAATTTTTCCGATATGTTTATCTACAATCTCCTCTACATTCTTATGTCCCAGCCCGTGATACAGCGGGTCTCCCTTTTTCCGTTCCCGTACATCACTGCTTTTTACATCCGCTTTACAAGAATTTCTAATACTTATCACCAGCATTTCTTGATAAATATTTACCTTGGCATATATTTCTTTTTTCTCTGTCTGTGCTGCCGCCTCCACTGCATTACTTAGTAAATTGAAAAAAATTGTACACAGTTCAAAAACAGACACCTTATTCTGTGGTATTATCCGTCCGTCCCACTGCAAAGTTACCCCTTGCTCCCGAGCCACCTGCTCGCATCCTGCAATGACGGCATCCACTGCCACCACCGAAGTATAACATCTTTCCTGCTCTCCTCCCAGTTTCTCCTCCATGGATGCAATGTATTCCTTTAACTCTGTCATCTGTCCACTTTGCACCATACTATTCATTGCCTGCATGTGTGCTGACATGTCATGCTTTAACCTGCGTCTTTTCTCATCCTCTATAATCAAATTATGGATACAGTTTTCCTGCTCTTCCACAAAATGTGCATACATCTCGTTCTCCATCTGATACCGGTAAGCCCTTTTCCAGGTGGCACAATTCCCAAAACTCAAGCCAATAAACAGCAATGCCGCCATTGCTGCCACATTGACCACCCACAATCTCATATCAGAAGTCATTTCCCTGTCAAACAAAAAAGCTTGGGACACCGCCACCACTCCAAGCATCCCTATAACACCAGCCAAAAGAATAACAAACTGCCCCGGATTCAAACCCTGTTCTGCTTTTATTCTTCTCCTATTTATGACACCGTACATTCCCAGTACCACTATCCCTGTCCATTCAGCCATACACAAAAGTGCTCCGGTTTCCACATATATCTCCATGGGTACCTTCATTATCATTGCCAGAATATGGGCTCCTCCAATATTTATCAAACGAATCCCCAGAAACACTATCGGATACAGCAAGAAAGCCTTCCTCTTCCTCTCCGATACCAAAACAACAATCGCTCCCCAACCGGAAAATATAGCTAAGATATCTCTCCACCAGATTCCCCATTGTATCTGGGCACCTATTTGAATAAAACCGGCAACACAAAGAATTAATACATACAAATATTTTTTCTTGGTAAAATCCATCCCCAGTACCAAGCGATACGCAAAATATAGATTTGCCAATTTCAACAGTGTAAATATAATCGTCCATATCATGTCATTACACTCTCCCCAGTGCCATGCGTTGCACATAATCGTAATACTTTTCCCGCGCCTCCTTCTGGTACAACCTGCCCACCGCCAATTTGGCCCCATTAGTTAAACATACCTGCTCTGTCCCCCAGTACTTCACATGATTCATATTAACCAAATAGGACTTATGCACCCGTACCACCGACATCTCCGTTAAACGCTTCTGCCAGGCTTTTAAATTTTGATTAGCCAGACTCTTCTTGCCTTGCTCTACCAGATAAGTATAATTCCCTTCTGCCTGCCAATAGTATATTTCATCAATTCGCTTGAAAACTTTATTCTGCCCTATAATACACTCCAACACAATATCGCCCTCATTCTCTTTCTCAGCGATTCGAATCCACTTTTCCACTTGCTCCGCCCTCACCGGCTTCACACCAAATCCCAGGGTCTTAACTCCCAAAGTCTCAAATACCATATTTTGATGACTGGATACAAATACTACTCGCCAAACCTTATTTGACTTTTCCAAACTATGCATGACCTGTATCCCATCTATTCCAGGCATCTCAATATCCAAAAAAAGCAGGTGCATTTTATCCCCATCATACGCCAGTGCCTCTTCCCCGGAAATAAATTCCTCGATACGGTACTCCGATTTCTCGTTCATAAAATACGCCTGACATATACGTTTTAAATGCTCCCTGCTACGCAGTTCATCATCACATATCCCTATTATAATCATCCCCTGTTACGCTCCTTATCACTTCATACTTTTCTCGAAAAATATCGAGGCATGAAAGATTATATACAATTTTTGTTTCAAAAACAATCTTTTGCCTTAAAGGACTAGATAATCAGGACCGCCCGTCTAACGGGCGGTTTGTCCTGAGGCTATAAGCCTCTGTTACCGGCCAGCGCCTAAAGACGCTGGCTTTCACTTTGTTCAAGCCTCTAGCGCCTTTGACTCGTCGCTGCCCTTAAAAGGGCGCTTTG
>JAFUKS010000125.1 GCA_017473445.1 Lachnospiraceae bacterium | reverse complement strand
TCAACCGCACACCGGTGTCCGTAAGGGGCTCCAATTGATGGGGCTCTCCGGAGGGGATAATAAAAATCTCACCGGGCTGTATTTCATACTTTTCTGTTCCTACCCATACGGTATAGCTGTCTATCAGCGGATATATGATTTCCACTGCTTGATGTACGTGACGGATATAATTTACATTGTCATTATTGACCCAAACACGAATGCTGGTATCGGGCACATAATCAATCAGATCGTAATTGCTATCGATACTTTTCTGATAGTTGGCATTCAACTGTTTCTGGATGTATTGGGAAACCATTTCCTCATCTAAATTGTATTTTGCACGCTTTTCCAATTCTCAACCCTCCCTTGGGGGAAACAAGAAGTTACTAATTGTAGAAAGTAAGTAAATAATAGCATAAAATCGAAAAAAACGCAAACAATCAAAGTCCCTCCATTCATTGCCAAACACGGTGTTTTATGCTACTATCAATATGGCAGAGTTTGATTTAACGACTTGTCCGATTTTTTGGAAGATATATGCAGGATTTGTGCAGATAGGAGTGTTATGTTATATTCATTTGTTCCGGATACTTTTCAACCGATACTGGCATTTGTAGCAATCATGCTGGCATTTATTTTTACAGTGGCAGCTACTGCTAATCTGGGAGAATTTTTACCCAGGGATGCGGGTAGAGAGTTTGCCCATGACGGTAAGCTTTCTGCAGGAAAACCCCGAGGAGCAGGCATTATTTTTGTACTTGCCTTTGCCATTACAGCTTTTTTCTTTTCTCCTATGAATCCGGAATTGGTGATTTATCTGGTTTTGCTGATTGTATGTATGATGACCGGATTTATGGATGATGCGTCCAAGACTCCCTGGGGAGAGTATCGCAAGGGTATTTTGGACTTATGCGTGGCAGCATTGGCAGCCATGACCTTTTTAAAATACAATCCCAGTGTAATTGAGCTGGCTTTTTTTGATATGCAGATTACAATACCGCCTGTTATTTTTGGGTTATTGGCGGTGATTTTAATATGGGCATCTGTTAATGTGACAAATTGCTCGGATGGCGTAGACGGACTTTCCGGCACCCTGACCATCATTACCATTGTGACTATTTACGTCATCAATCAGGTGAAGGGAGTGGGGGAAGATTTTTCCTTCCTGATTTTGTTATTTGCAGTATGTATTTTAGGGTATTTGTGGTTTAATGCCACTCCCAGCCGTCTTATGATGGGAGATGCCGGATCCAGGGCCATGGGGCTGTTTATTGCGATCGCTATATTAAAAACAGGTAGCCCTCTATTGTATATTCCGGTAGCCATTGTGCTGATTTTGGATGGTGGTTTGGGCCTGTTAAAGATATTCTTGTTGCGTTTTTTGAAGATTCATATTATGAAGAATACTCGTTTGCCGTTGCATGATCATGTGCGTAAGGTAATGAATTGGTCCAATACCCAGACCGTGTACCGCTTTGCCATTATCCAGATTATTGTATCAGTGGCGGTGGTATATGGTATTAGTATTTAAAAACAAGCGTTATTTATAGAAGGCAGGTATTACATATGTATGATAAGTTGACCCAGAGTGACATTCGGAAAATGGAAGAGGAAATTGAACACCGCAAGCTGGTGGTCCGTCCTCAGGCTTTGGAGGATGTAAAGGAAGCCCGCTCCCATGGTGACTTGAGCGAGAATTTTGAGTACTATGCGGCTAAGAGGTTCAAGAACCAAAATGAAAGCCGGATTCGATATCTGGAAAGAATGATTCGAACAGCTACGGTGATTTCCGATGCGTCAGCGGAGGATGAGGTAGGCATGAACAACCGGGTGACTGTGGAGTTTGTGGAGGATGGTATGGAAGAGACTTATAAAATCGTCACCACTGTCCGGGGAAATTCCCTGGAGGGCTTGATTAGTAACGAATCACCCTTAGGCAAAGCGCTCCTTGGCAAAAAGGAAGGGGACATTTGTCATGTATTTGTGAACCCGGGCGTGGAATATGATGTGCGTATTTTAAAGATAGATAAAAGCACGGATGATAAAGAGGACAAGCTGAGGAGTTTTTAGATGAAGCAGTATTTGTTATTTGATTTGGACGGAACACTTACCGATCCCAAGGTGGGGATTACCACCTGTGTACAGTATGCATTAGACAGTATGGGAATCCATGAGACGGATTTGGATAAACTGGAGCCTTTTATCGGGCCGCCCTTAAAGGACAGTTTTATGCAGTTCTACGGTCTGGATGAGGCACAGGCGGACGCTGCGGTGGAGAAGTACCGAGAAAGATTTAAGGATATCGGACTATTTGAAAATGAGGTGTATAGGGGCATTCCCAAGATGCTAAAGACCCTGAAGGCAAAGGGACTGCATCTGGCGGTGGCTTCCAGCAAGCCCACGGTGTTTGTGGAGCGTATATTGCAGCATTTTCATATGGATGGTTATTTTGAAGCCATTGTGGGTAGCGAACTGGATGGTACCAGAGTCAATAAGGAGGAGGTAATACAGGAAGCACTCCACCGCCTGTTCCGGGGGCAGAATGTGGACCGGGACAAGATATACATGATTGGTGACCGTAAATTTGATGCGGAGGGTGCCCGTAAAATGGGTATTGAATCCATCGGTGTTACCTATGGTTATGGAGATATGGAAGAGCTGATGGAGGCCCACGCAGACTATATCGTCAGAAGCGTAAAAGAACTGCAGGATTTCCTGCTTCGGGAGCAGGAGTATGATAAGCCCCGCATGGCACCTACCCAGAGAGTATGGCAGATGGTATATGCCTTTGTGCTGTTTCTGGTAGTGCGGACCCTTTCCATGTACGTGATTACCTTTTTGGTACAAGCAGTTACCGGTGGTATGTCAGCAGGAGCTTTGGATTGGATTTATGTGAAAAATGCTTCGGGAGAGATTGTATCCTTTTCCAAGAATGTGCAGATGATTGTAACGGCCCTCGGTTATGCAGCCGGTGCTTTCGCGATTTTACCCACTGCACATATGATGATTACCCGGACAGCAAAGGATGCTGTTTTAAGTCATCTTCGATGGGAGCCCTGGGGCAATTACGGAGCTCTTCTGGCAGCAGCACTGGGATTGCAGCTGGGAGTAACCGGATTATTGAATTTATTAGGACTGACTGCGGCAGAAAGCTATCAAAGGGTGGCAGAGGCACAGTTTGGTGGTTTGCTGATTTTGGGGGTTTTGTGCTACGGTATTGTAACACCCTTGGCGGAGGAACTCCTTTTTAGGGGCATTTTATATAATGCACTGAAACGTTTTGTGGATATCAGACTGGCATGGGTTTTGTCAGCATTTCTCTTTGGAGCTTATCACGGAAATACTGTCCAGGGAGTGTATGGTTTTATTATGGGGCTGTTATTTGCTTATGGCTACGACTATTTTGGTAGCTTCAAGGTGCCTGTACTATTACACATGTTGGTCAATACATTGGCATATTTGATTTCCGGATTTGGGGAGGCGGGAAGCCTGCCTATAAATTGGATCCTTACTTTGGTTGCATTGGTATTTGGAATTGGAGCAGTGCTGTATTTAAAGAAACAAAAGACCGTAATGCAATAAAAACGCATGTTATGGTATGGGGTTGGAGGTTGCATGGAAAGAGAACCGGCAAAAAAAACAGAGATAAATCATGCGGGGCGGCTGGGGAACTTGGACATTCTCAGAAGTCTTGCCATGTTGATGGTAGTGGTGCTGCACTATCTGGGTAAGGGAGGAATTCTGGGAAGTTTGACAGATGGCCCCCTGGATTTGGTGGGGAATATGGCCTGGCTATTGGAGGCCTTTTGTATTGTAGCGGTGAATGTATATATGCTGTTGAGCGGTTATTTTGTATCCGGCTCGTCTTTTAAAATTTCACGGTTGCTGGGTTTATGGCTGCAATTGGAGTTCTATTCTGTAGGGATAGGCCTTTTAGCGGTACTTTGCGGCTGGGTTCCTGCAGCAGAGGTGGATACTTATTTTCTACTGGGGCTGCTGTTCCCGGTATCCATGGGCCATTATTGGTTTATGACAGCCTATATCTACTTGTATATTTTGTGGGCACTAATCGGCCCGGCTGTAAAGAAAATGGAACAGAAACAGTTTTTGACAGTGCTGGGATGTCTCTTTTTCTTCTTCTGTATCACGAAGTCCTTCCTTCCGGTACGGTTTGAACTGGACCAGAGAGGATATGATTGCCTGTGGTACTTGTGCATGTTCCTGCTGGGAGCTTATATCCGTAGATTTGGTTTTCCTTTATTTCGCAAAAAGCGCAGTTGCCTGTTCTTATATTTGGCAGCCGGCATGCTGATATATCTTGGGACCATGGTATTACAGTACGTTTATTTGCAAAATGGCAGTTTTAGCTATGTATTGACATTGTTTTATGAGTACAATCATTTGTTCAATGTACTGGCGGCATTGGGATTGTTTGGTATGTTCTTATTTTGGAAGGCACCGCAAGGTATAGGAAGATTTTTTGGGAAAATAGCTCCCTATACGTTGGGGGTATATTTGGTACATGAAAATCAGGGCCTGCGCTATTTATGGCCCAACTGGCTGGGAGCAGCGTCTGTGCAGACACCATTAGGTTTGCTGGGGGCAGTTGTGCTGGCAGCGGTGACAATATTCGCTGTGGGTATACTGGCAGATTGGTGCAGAAACAAACTGACGCATGTGTCAGATGCGATTCTGAGCCATGTTTCGCTTTATCTGAAATTAAAAGAAATCGTGGAGAAGACAGACAATTATTTCAAATAAATATCGCACGTTATCAAATGAAAGGATTTTAACATGATGGAGAAAAACCTGGAAGGTCATCAGGAGAGAAAAAGCCTATGGGAATTGTTTTTTATTCTGGTGTTATTGATTTATCCTTTAAGACATATTAATATCGGCTTGGATTTGTGGGATACAGGCTACAGCTATGCCAATTTTCTCTATATGGGAACGGACCATATGGACCCTATGTGGTTATTTTCTACCTATTTGGCAAATGTAATCGGTCATATGATGACCTTATTGCCCTTTGGTAAAACACTGATTGGTATGAATTTTTATACCGGACTTTGTGCCGGTGTATTGGCACTTTTGGGTTATTATTTTTGTACCCGTAGCTTGCAGCTTCCCAAGGCGGTTGTTTTTCTGGGGGAGTTTGTGGCATTGAGCCTGTGCTGGTGTCCCACGGCGGTATTGTACAACTATGTGACCTATATCTTTTATTTGTTGGGCGTGATTTTCCTATACAAGGGTTTAACCACAAGAGAAAATAAAAACTTATTTTTGGCAGGCATATGTCTGGGACTAAATGTATTTGTACGTTTTTCCAATCTGGCAGAAGCTGCGATGATTGTAGGCGTATGGGCTTACGGAGTGATTGAAGGCTTGGAGTGGCGTAAAAGTGCAGAGGGTGCTGAGAAGAAAAAATGGTTGGGAGCTGCGTGGCATCCCATTTGGAGAAATACCCTATGGTGTCTGGGAGGATATTTGGCAGCTATAGCGGTAATTTTTGCATATATTTCCCTTCGTTATGGGGCCGGTGAGTATTTGTCCGGTATCGCACGGCTATTTGCTATGACAGACGGGGCTACCGATTATAAGCCTGCTGCTATGGTATATAGTTTATTTGGATTCTACATCAAGAATTTTTATTGGTTTAAAAGGGTCTGCAGCTTTATTGTCGTAGCCTTTCTTGCCTATAATCTGTTGCGGTTGATGGGACGCATAAAGCTGTTTAAACAGTTGCCGGAATGGATACGACGGACTGCAAAGGTCTTGGCCGTTCTGGGCTGTGCATGCATTGGCGGATTTATGCTGGTGTGGATGTGGCAGAACGATTTCTATTCTCTGGGCTATTATGAGTATCATTCCATGCTGGGTCCGGGAATCGTCTTTTTGATGTTTACCATACTGATTGGTGTTTGCAAGGTTCTTTGGCCCGGAGTAAAGAAGGAAGAAAAGCTTATCAGCGGTTTGGTGGTATTGATTGTAATTTTGACTTCTCTGGGCAGTAATAATGGCGTGTATCCCAGCCTAAATAATTTGTTTATAGCTGCACCCTATTTGCTGTGGCAATTCTGGAAATTTTGTACCGAAAAGAGCCTGCTGAAGATTCGTAAAATAAGCATGGGTCTGCTCCCGGTAAAGGTGATATTCGGTATTTTCCTGTTCTTGGTAATAGGACAAAGTATTGGATTTGGTGCTCATTTTGTATTCCAGGAGACCCGGGGAGCAAAGGAAACTGTAGCTGAGATTGACAATAACAGTGTATTGGCAGGCATCAGAATGAATGAGGAAAGAGCCCGTTGGATGGAGGAGCTTTCGGAATACGTGCGTGCCCAGGGTTTGCAAGGACAGGAGGTTATTTTGTTTGGACAGATCCCTTCATTGTCTTTTTATCTGCAGATGCCTTCCAGCTTTAATCCTTGGAGCGATTTAAGCTCCTATACCTATGATACCATGGTGACTGCCATGGATAAAGTGGTGGAAGAGGTCAACGGTGGCAAGCGTGCCCCTGTGGTAATAGTGGATCGCATGTATTTGGAGCAGGAAGAAAAGCTTCATCCGGATAAATGGCAATTGATAGTAGATTACATGGAAAAGTTTGATTATCAGTTGAGCTTTTTTAACGAAAAGTTTGTAATATATGAGAGATAATTAATCACAAAAAACAGTTGCAAATTCTCCGAAAAAGGAGTTAAATGATAGAGTGAATCTTGAAAGAATATAGGAGGGCGATTTATGGCCAAACTTAATATACCGAAAGGTTATAAATCTGAATTGAATCTGTATCAGACGCAGGTGGCAATTAAGACCATAAAGAATGTATTCCAGGACCTGCTGGCAGAGAGACTGCATTTACTGCGCGTTTCCGCACCTTTATTTGTAGATCCTGCTTCCGGCCTGAATGATAATTTAAATGGTATTGAGAGACCTGTACGCTTTGATATTAAGCAGTCCGGAAAAGAGGCTGAAATTGTACAGTCCCTGGCAAAGTGGAAGCGCTTTGCTTTGAAGAAATACGGCTTTGAGCCGGGAGATGGTCTTTATACCGACATGAGTGCAATCCGTCGTGATGAGGAAGTGGACAATATCCATTCTATTTACGTGGATCAGTGGGATTGGGAAAAGATTATTACCAAGGAAGAACGCACCTTGGATACCTTAAAGGCTACTGTAAAAGAGGTGTACAAGGTTCTTCGCAAGACTGAGAAGTATATGGCAATCCACTTCGATTACATTGAAGAGATTCTGCCTCATGATATTTTCTTTATTACCACCAGAGAATTGGAGGAAATGTTCCCCGATTATACACCCAAGGAGCGTGAGTACTACATATCCAAGGCAAAGGGTGCGGTATGTATTATGCAGATTGGTGATACCCTGGAAAGCGGAGAACCTCATGACGGCCGTGCACCGGACTACGATGATTGGAGCATGAATGCGGACATCGTGGTGTATTACCCTGTTTTGGACATTGCCCTTGAATTATCCAGCATGGGTGTCCGTGTGGACCGCGATGCGTTATTGTACCAGCTGGAAAAGGCCGGTTGCAATGACCGCAAAGAGCTGCCCTTTCATCAGGCAGTTATCAATGACGAAGTACCTTACACCATCGGTGGTGGTATCGGTCAGTCCCGCATTTGTATGTTCTTCCTCAGAAAAGCACACATTGGTGAGGTACAGTGTTCCCTGTGGCCCGATGAACTGCTTCAGGAAGCCGCTGAAAAGGGCATCGACCTCTTATAATTGCATTTCCTATGACGCTTGCACATATGTGCAGGCGTCTTTTTGTATGTCCTACTTTTCACCGGCTCCCATCCGCATATTTAACACCGGGGGCCTACGGGACGGGCCTGCAACCCATCTCACGGAATCCTAGGATTCCCTTTGGCTGGATTTTCAAAAATGAGCCTTTCGGTAAGGGACGGTGTCTTTTACGGCATGAACATTGCCCGCCTGCTGTAGGCCCACTAAAGACAGCATGGGTGACCAGGCACAATGTTCATGGCAAATATACTTCCACGTGCATACGTTGCGTGCCATCAGCCCACTAAGCAAACGAGGGAAGAATGGCGCAAGGGACAGGCACGCGCACAAAGGTAAACAACTGGCAAAGCCAGTTGTATTCCATGGTACCTCTTGCGCTCATTCGACCTCCATGTCGAATGTCCTTGTTGCATAAGCGTTTGCTAAGTGGGCGGTATGGACACTCCACTTGTCATGCACGTTGGAAGTATATTTGGCATAGAACATTGTTGGCCTACGAAAGGAGCTGTCTTTGGTGGGCATATTGCAGGCGTAGGCAATGTCCATCCTATAAAAAACACCGTCAATAAACACTACCGAAAGGTCATTTTTGTAAAAATCCCCAAAGGGAATTCCTATCCGTGAGATGGGTTGCAGGCCCGTCCCGTAGGCCCCCGGTGTTAGATATGCGGATGGGAGCCGATGAAAAGTAGTTGCAAAGACCGAACGTATGTGCTAGTATATATGCAGAACAAATGTTCTGCAATGCGCGAAGGGAGGATTGGCCATGGAGTATTTGGATAGGGTGCAGGGGAAGTCTATTATGGAGAAGTTGGGTATTTTGACGGATGCGGCCAAGTATGATGTGGCGTGTACCTCCAGCGGTGTGGAGAGAAAGGGAGACGGCAGATCCTTGGGGAACTGTGTTCAGGCCGGGATTTGCCATAGCTTTGCGGCAGATGGCAGATGTATTTCTCTGCTGAAGATATTGTTGACCAATGAATGTATTTATGATTGTAAATACTGTCAGAACCGGTGCAGTAATGATGTGCCCAGGGCTACTTTTACACCGGAGGAAGTGTGTACATTGACCATGGAGTTTTATCGGAGAAATTACATAGAAGGACTGTTTCTTAGCTCGGGGGTCCTGCAGAGCCCCGGATTTACCATGGAGCTGATTTACAGGACCATTTGGTTACTGCGGAATAAGTATCATTTTAATGGATATGTGCATGTAAAGGCCATACCGGGAGCAGACGGGGAGCTGATTCGAAAGGTGGGATTTTTGGTGGACAGGATGAGTATTAATCTGGAGCTGCCCACGGCAGAAGGATTGCGGGAGCTTGCTCCTAATAAGCACCGAAAGACTATATTGGGGCCCATGCGTCAGATTCAGAATGGAATACAATCCAATAAAGAAGAACGGGTTGTTTATCGCCACGCACCTAAATTTGTCAGCGGAGGGCAGTCTACGCAGATGATTATCGGGGCTACCCCTGAGAGTGATTATCAGATTATGCAGGTAACCCAGGGATTATATCAAAGATTTGAACTAAAGCGGGTATTCTATTCTGCTTTTGTGAATGTAAATGAAGATAAGAGTCTTCCGATGCTGCCCGGTGGGCCGCCTCTTTTGCGGGAGCATCGGCTATATCAGGCTGACTGGCTACTACGCTTTTACGGGTTTCAAGCAGACGAATTGCTGGATGAGAAACGTCCTTTTTTTAACGTGCTTTTGGATCCCAAGGAGGATTGGGCAGTGCGTCATCTGGGGCAGTTTCCGGTGGAGATTAACCGGGCATCCTATCAGATGCTGCTGAGAGTGCCCGGAATCGGCGTAAAGAGTGCTCGTAGGATTGTGGCAGCCCGGAGGAGTACAAATCTTCGATTTGAGGATTTAAAGAAGATTGGTGTGGTGTTAAAACGTGCTGTTTACTTTATTACCTGTAATGGTAGGATGATGTATCCTACCCGGTTGGAGGAGGATTATATTGTGCGG
>JAFUKS010000124.1 GCA_017473445.1 Lachnospiraceae bacterium | reverse complement strand
TGCCTGCTTGGTTTATGATTTTCCGCTACAAAGAAGAAGCCTATACGATTTTGGTTAACGGGCAGACCGGTGAAACCATCGGAACGGTTCCCATGGAGAAAAAGAAGGTGTGGACCCAATTTGCTATTACGGCGGTTATTGCCATACCGATTTGTATTTTGCTCGCTGCTTATTTGGTATATGCAGGTGCGGTGCCGTTTACATACTTAGGAGCACCAATCCTTTGGATGATTTTATATGCAATTGGAGCTGCGGGCTTCCGTTCCCTTTCCCAGGGACTAAAATTGACCAAAGATAAGCAGACAGAGCAATTTGTTAGAGAGAGGCGGGACGAAAATTGACAGCAACAATCATATGGATTATTGTAAGTGGCATTTTGACAGGAATAGGTATTGCATGGACTGTGGTTGGAGTTAAAATAAGTTCTTCCAACGTACACGGTGACAACAAAACATATATCGAGGACTTTGTGGAAGAGGGCGGTATGTGCTTTCTAAAGCAAATTGATTTGTAAGGTTTAAGAACGGAGAATCGACAATAAATGAGACTAGTACCTATCCCAAAAGAACAATACGAAGACTATAGACTGACCCTGATGTTTGACTGTTACAAGTGGGACCCTCAGTTTCTGGACCATAATACAGTTGCAAAATATGCACTGGTCATCACCAAGGAAGAACATGAAGAGTTGGTGCGCCTGACAGAGGCATTGGACGAAGAAACCAGAGCAGCGGAAGTGTTTTTGAACAATCATCAGGAGCTGATTAAGCCATTGGCACTGCCCAAAAGTGTGAGTAAGGAAGTCTCCAGTATGACCAATTATGAGGCTGACAAGCATATCCGGCTTATGCGTTATGATTTTCATCCCACCGAGGAGGGGAAATGGGCCGTAAGCGAGGTAAACAGTGATGTGCCCGGCGGCTTTGCGGAGGCCTCTTTGATGCTGCTGGCGGCTAAGAATTTGTTGAAAAACAGCGACTATTGGTTTATCAATTTCGGAGATATCCTGACCAAAGCTATCAAGAGTAAGGTGGCTCAAAACGGCCGGATTATGCTGGTGCATTGCACATCCTACAGTGACGACAGACAGGTGATGCAGTTTCTGGGAGATCGCCTGAAGGCGGAAGGGTTTCAGGTGATTTATGGGGCAGCAGACCATCTGCGGTTTAAGGACAAAAAGGCCTATAGTATCCTTGACGGTAACGAGGGGCCGATAGATGGAATTTTTCGGTTTACGCCTTTGGAATGGCTGACGGAGATTAAGCCTAAGTATTGGCAGGGATATTTTGATACCATTACGCCGTCATGCAATCATCCGGCAGCAATTTATGCCCAGACTAAACGGTTTCCGCTGGTGTGGGATGTGATGGAGAAGCAGGGCATCTCTATGGATACCTGGAGAAAATTGCTTCCCAAGACAGTGGAAGTTAAGGATGCCAAGGGAAAAGAGGGCTTTATCTACAAGCCGGCCTGCGGTCGCGTGGGCGAGAAGATATCCATTGAGGAGGCCTGTAGAGGGGATGAGTATCAAAAGATTCTGGCAGATGTAAAAAAGCATCCCAAAAAGTACCTGGCCCAGAAGCGTTTCCACAGTAAGCCTTTACTCGGTGAAAACAGCGAGGAATTTCATGATTGTCTGGGCTCCTATTCTGTTGATGGGAAGCATGGCGGATATTATGCAAGAATCAGTGAAACGCCCCGTATTGACTCCAATGCGGCGGATATACCTGTTTTGATTGAAGGGAGCTAGTAGTATTAGAGGAACATAACTGTCATTCGCTAAGGAGAACAATGTTATGGATGGAATAAAGAAAAAGATACTAAAATGGATTGTTGCATATTTATGTCTGCTCCTGACAGCCTGTGGTAACCAATCACAGGAAGTCCAAGAGAGTGAGGAAAAAGTCCCGGGGAGACCGTTGACTGCTCAAACAGGAACGATAAAGACAAGCGGATATGATGCGGATGAATATTGTGATTCTTATATTATACGTTCGGAAGAGGAATTGCGACTATTTTTAAGCTATATGAGAGACTTTGAATTGAGCGGACATAAGGTAATATCTGCGTTGAATTTCGATGAAGAAACGTTGTTGATTATACCAAAGCGAGAATCATCAAGTAGCTATGATTATGCATTTCATGGAGTAGAGTTGGCAGATAATGAGCTAAGAATGGAGTATGAATTAGCAGGGACTGATCAACAGGCTACTTGTGACGAAACAATATTTTATGCGTATGCCATTGTTCCCAACAGTGAATTGCCGGAAGAACATTATTGTGATTGGGTGAAGCCTAGCGAGGTTCTAATGCCCGGAAGAATTACAACAATAATCTGGACAGAAAGGACAACAAAATATGAGAAAGATTGGGAAGATAATAACTATATTATACAATCTGAAAAAGAAATGCAGATATTTTTAGAGAATATAGATGACAAGGAATTAAAGGGAAGTTGGCTTACGAGCGAACATGATTATGAGGAATTAATTGTACTGGTGAGACCAATACAAGTAAATACGAGTGATTCTAAGTGTCATTGTCGGGTATTAAAGTTGGAAGGTAATGAATTAATTCTCGACTATACTTTGGAAGAAGGTACAATACCTAATGACGGTGAAAGAATTTATCTATATGTTGTTACTTATAGAGAGGATTTACCAAATGATACCTACGAAGGTTGGGTAAAGCCCAGCGAGGTATTTGGGAAATAGTAACATAATCTATAATATCTAAAAGCACGTAATGGAAGATGGTTCGTGGCTGTTATTGGCTATGGAGCATCTTCCATTTATTTTTGTAGTAAAGACAAAGAAAATATGATAAAATTTTAGGCAGTAAAAAGCAACTATTTAGAGAATTATGAGGAATGAGACTCGATGTCAAGGGAGGCAGTGAATCATGACCATAAAAGAAATCTATAAAATATGGGCTCCCGCAGGTGCAAAGTGGGTAGATTGGGTGCGTCCCGTGCCCTTTGTGGCGATGAATCAGTGTACCAAGGTGTATGGGTTTTCAGATTTTACCATACCGGATATTACTTATATAGACGAAGCTTATGAGGGTGCAGCCCTGATTGTGGACTGGCCCGGAGCGGAGAGTGTCAGGGAGGGCATTGGTCTGGCCACGGTAGGT
>JAFUKS010000123.1 GCA_017473445.1 Lachnospiraceae bacterium | reverse complement strand
ATACCCTAGTAATCCTGCTGCAAATCTGCTCCATTGTGCTTCATTCATAGCTCATCACTCCTTCACAATCACTTTTCCTCGATTCAAAATAACTACATGATTTTTTCCTTGGAAACCATCAAGTGTTATTGCATCATAGCCTTTGATAGATGCGTATGTACCCACATCTCTTATTACATCTTGATATGCTTCGGGTGCATCGCCGATTATCATTGGTATGCCAGTCTTTTCATATTCTGTATAAATATCTGTGAATGAGATGGTTTTTGCGTTATCAGCCAGCACCATTTCCATGACTTTACCATCTTTACTTCCAGAGGCGTAATAATCAGCAACCGTTTTATCCGTATCGGTATAGGTTCCATTTCCATAAATCCCTCTACCGCAATAAAATTTTCCATCCTTAAACTGCTCAACCATTTCCTTGGCTGATAAGTTGCTGGTTCCATTAACACCTCGGTATAAAACCTGCTTGTCTTTGCTAATTTTATCAAATTCTATTGCAGACAACACCCTAGGTTTCCGGTTATATCCCAATTTTTCATTGACATAGTTACTAATGCAGTACCCATTATCATATTTTAACAATTGTGGATTGTCTAGCAATTCCTGGCCAAATACTTTTGCCTTTTCAACAACCTCTTCTTGTAACAATATTTTACTACTTTCAGTGATTTTTTCAATAGAATTATCAACCTTATAGTGCTTATTCAGCATGACATTTACTTTACGAGAAACCGGCTTCATTCTACCGGACATAATCTGTGAAAATGTTTCACTGAAAAATTCTTGTTCATTTTCCAAAGCATACCGGGACAATTCTTTTCCAAACACTTCTGCCTGGGAATATCCAGAGTTTGAACCGCCCAGGGCCATCCATTTTTCATATGCTGCATGTTTTGTTTCTTTGTACAGGTTCCTTATTTCATCTTTAGCTTCTATTGGCAAATCATCCCATACAGAATGGCCAATTTCGTGATAGAAGGTACCATATACCTCACCACTTGCATTCCATCCAGACTTGAAAAACTTCTCTGCATTAGCCTGGTAAGTAGCCATTGCATTTGCACTGTTGCCACCCTTCAGTGAAACCATTCCCGTTCTCGGATTGTATGAACCTTGATGGTATTTTGCATCTGCTGCTTTTACCGATTTAACCCCTGCAATGTTCAGTTTTCTTCCGAATCTTTGCTCTACATTGAACATAGCTTCATTGAAGCTGTTCACAGTATTTAGATGTATTCCTTCAACCACAAACTGCCCATTTTGCGTCATGGATTTTCCTGTTGCTATTGCCTGTTCAATAGAAGTAGCCTTTTGGAATTTCGGCATATCATCATCCAGCACATCCATTGTAGAAACGGATTCTGTTGTTTTCCTGAAGTTTGCCGGGTCACGTTTCATTGCACTCGTCTTTTGGGGCACCCATGTACTCTCTTCATTCTGCTTCTGTACATCCTGACCAGCTTGTTCATATACTTTCCACGCCTTGGATTTCTTCAAATCAGAAGTACCACACTCATATCTCAACCGGTTCATCTTCGGGTCTACCTTTGCGACGTCGCAAAACGACTTATATTCATCAATCTTTCGCTTGATTTTGGTACTGATATCCTTGGTGTCCATATTCAAGCTTTTCAGGGCTTCCCGTTCTCTCTTCAAGGCTCGAATGGATCGTTCCATAGACCTCTGTTTCTGGGTAATGGCATAATAATCATATTCCCTGCCGTTGATTGTAACTGGACGAGGCTGCGGGTCTTCCTTGGGAAATACATAGATACCCTCAAACCAAGGATAATGCCTGTGCCGGCAATTATATCCATATAGGCCCAAAGGATCATTATCACTACTCCCATCCACGCTGTAACCGGTAGCATACCACAGACTGGTGATGCATTCCTGGCCTATCCGCTTTGCTTCCTGGCTATAGTCCTGCCCTTCTCGGATAAAATAGACCCGTCCCTGCCACTGCTCATGGTTGGCATGTCCGGTACCGGTATTACGGGCTCCCCAGTGAGTGGATACCCTCACAAGATTCTCTCCGGTCTGTTCAATATTCTTGTCCGTAATCTTACCTGCCAGCTGATGGGCTCCCGTCCTCATTGCCAGTTTAACAGCTGTATCCAGCTGCATACTCCATCCCGAACTGAAATCAATGGTCCTCAGGCCGCTCTCCGCAAGACTATGTACCGTATCATACACCACCTGTTCCTTGCTAAAGGTGCCAGTGCATACCTTAATCATGGCTTTGTCCAGTTCTCTGCGGTACAGGTTCTCCATGGCTTCAAATCCGGACATGGTTTTAAAGCCAGTGGTACCAGTCAAATTCTTCAGTTCCTTGGATGCCTGCTGCCGGATAGCATCTACCAGCTGTGGCAGAAAGGACTTATCCGTAAGTTTCTTTCCACCCTGTTCCCATATTCCCAAATCATCAAAGTAAGACATATCAGCGGCATCTACCAATACCTTGTTCTTCTGACTCTGGGCAGACTTCAAAATACTCTGTAAGAGCTCCTTGACGGTCTTTTTATGTTCCATTGTATTCTCAGCAACGGTCTTCTGAAAATCCTTGTCCGCATTCAGTATTTTCAAGGCTTCCGCCCGGATTCGGTCCGGACTGTAACCCATACGCTGCATGCTCTCCACCTTCAGCTCCGCACTCCGGGTATATGCCATGGATTCTCTGATTCGATTGGCCACATCCACGATTGCCTCATGCTCCAGATACTGGAACAGGGGCAGCAATGCATCCGATATGATCTCCAGCTGTTCATCTGTCAGTGCCATCTATGTTCACTCCTTAATCCTCATCTTCACCGTCAGTATCAGTTTCCTTCTCCTGCTCCTTCTGTAACACCAGCTCTGTAGCGTCCTCCTCGGTCATATTGTAGGCTTCCATCAGATACATGATGGTCAGCTTGGGAATATCAAAGGACAATGCATCTGCTCTGATTTTCTCCAACTTGGCCTGTCTATCCTCTATGTAGGAATCATCAAACTGAATCTGTAACGCCTCATCTGTGTTATAGCTGCTCTCCTGGAATGTATTGGAAAACCACATGGCAGCGTGTACAATATCAGAGATATAGTCTGATGCATTCTTACGCTGCTTGTTCAATTCCTGCATAGCATCCTGGCGGGTACCGATATATTCAGTCGCAGTAGTAATCTTTCCATTCTCAAAGGTGTATTTTTTACTACCATAGCCAAAAGTCATGGACAGTAGCGATAGCACCAGTTCAAATGCTTTGGTTATCTCCTCAATCCTGATTTTGGGATTATACTCATAAATCAGACTTTCCTTGGTGGGAAGCTTCTCTCCCAGTAAAATAAACAGTTCCTTCTGCTGGGGCGTCAATCTAGGCTTACCATCCTCCCCTTGTTCAATACAGGCAAGCAACTCATTGATGAACAGCAGCTTATCTCCCTTTGATAAGTCCCCAAAGAAGATGTTATAGCACAGGTCTAATGCCTTAAATAATGGAATGGCGTTATATATCTTGGGCAGACCATATCCCGTCCCCTCCATATTTTGCAAATTATTAACCTCTGCATTGGTCATGACCGCAAAGGGCTTTATCTCTCCCAGCTGGATAGTTGAAGACTCTGATTCCTGCAAAGCCCCATCTTTACTGAATACGACGGTCTCTGCCTTATACCTTCCCTCCTCCTGGATAAACACCACCAAAGTGGTCTTTTCCTTGCCTCTGACCACATTCGTGGCGCAAAAGGCGCATTCAGTAATTAAGCCGTTTTCCACAGTTAAAGGGAAAATACAATCTGCATCCACATAATTAATTCTTATCTGGCCGCCTTTAACCGTAATCTGCTCCTTGTCGTTTTTCAAGTAGCTGGCGTTCTTCAGGTAAATATACGCTCCTACCGTGCCGGTAGCAGACGTTTTCTCCAGCTGTTCACGGTACCGGACACTGAAGCGGTTCTCTGTCAGCAATTTTTCAATAAACTCCTTTGCCGCATTCTCTTTTTCCGGCGCCACGCTGATAACTTCACATAGATTAGCATCATCTGCACAGCATCTCTTGGCAAAGCCCATCCTATGGAGACTGATTTCGCTCTTATTCAGATTCATTCTGGTATGGAAATCCTCATCGGCCTCGTTCTTATACCACTTTTCACACAGACTAATAATGGTCAATGCCTCGTCATTGACTGCATAACCTTTCTTTCTCAGATACTCCTTTGCACACTCTTTCATATTCTCCTCCTACATAACCAAATCTATATACTCTATGAAATCTAACAGGCAGTAGCAGAATGCATCCCACCAGTCATTACAGTTACCTATATTCTTATCCTCTGGCCTGTCCGGATGTTTTTCATCCCAGCGCAGGGAGCCTATTGCCTTTCTCACCTGAACGCACCGCCTATTTATCTTCAACCTTCCGGAATTAAATAACAGGTCTATAGTCTTTGGCCGGTCTGCTACTTCATTCTTGCGGCACCCAGATATATTCTGATAGGGGAGGCCTGCTGCCTTTGCTGCGCTGATAAGTGAGTTGATCATTGTTGTACTGGCAGAGTCCGGAAACACCCAGTCTACTCTTCGGTACCTGTTGATGCACATCCGGTAAAACTCTACAAATTTATCACATATGGCCTTTGCATCGATATCCTCTGTCACCGGCAAACCGTCCTCTTCCAACCCTCTGAAATCTCGGTACCCATTCATATAACCGGTCAGGTAGAAAGTGGTCTTAGAACCGTTGCCACCAAAGTCTATACCCATGGTGATTTTACTGAATGCCACCTTTAGGTTGCCCTTCTCATCGAATATCTCTGAATCCTCAAACAGATATGGCTCATCATTCTCTGCAAAGTACCGGAAGATAATACCGGATGCCAACACCCATAGACCTTTGATGAATCGGTCATAGAATACGCCCTTATACATCCGCTCATATCGTTCAATGATATGCTGTGCCAGGCTGGGATTATCCTTCATAGTGAAGTGGATGCGGATCAGGTTCTTTTCTGTCAGCTTGTCAATCCATTCCAGCTTAAAATAATGGTCTGGTCCTTCCGGGTTGCAGTTGAACCAGTATTTACTTCCTTCTACAGAGCAACGTCCCGTTGCCTGGTTTACAAAGGACTCCGGCATCAGTGCAACTTCATCCAGGAAGATGCCTGCCAGTGTAATACCCTGAATCAGCTCCTGAGAGCTCTCATCCTTACCACCAAAGAAATAGAAATCGTTTGCGACGTCGCCTTTACATACAGTCATGTAATTCTCTGAACGATACTCAGTGACTTTATAGCCCCTTGATTTGAGCATACGCTTCAGTTGCTTAATCACATTTCGCCGGAGTGACTGAATGGTCTTGCCACACAATGCCAGATTTTCTCCGTCAAAGGTTTCCATAGCCCATATTACAAATGACAAGGACATTACGGTGGTCTTTCCGGAACGTATAGACCCATCACATATGATTCCATCTTTATCTGCATATGGAGAACCTGGTACCCACCACTCCAGCACCATACGCTGCTTCAAACTGAATTTATTGAACTTAAACAATGCTTTACGTTTCAACAATATCACCAGCTTCCTCAAAGGTGGACTGTGCCTGCTCCTTTAGTGCCTCCAGAAATCCATCAGACTCATATTCTTCCTTGTCAATCTCCGCTTTCTTGCGTTCAAACTCGGCTCTATACTTATCCCCGGGATGCATCAGGAAGTACTTAGTCAGCCATTCAATAGCTTTCTGCGGATCCTTCATCTTCACAGAAATGCCGTCCCGGCCCTCCTTAATACTCTGAATCAGCTGAGTATCTACCTCACGGGATTCCTTTAAATCCACACCATTTATTTCCACTGTGCCGCCCTTCTTGGTGGACACTTCTATCTTTCCAAAGCTCAGCACATCTCCGATATCGCCAAAGGCAATTCTCATCTGCAGCTCTACAATATCTTCCTCTCCAACTACTATCTGCTGGCGTTTAATCTCCTTCAGGCGTTCTATTTCATTTTTCACACGAATATTTCCTAACAATCGCGGGCCACATACATTTGCCGTGGCCCAGTTACATCCGTATGCTTTCAAATAGCTCTGAGTGGCATTAAAGGTACGAATGTAAAAAACGCAAAAAAGCTGTTGTTCTGGGGACAATTCATCATTTTGAAAAGTCTCTCTGGTACCGTCCTCTGGTTGCACCGGTGCAACTTTGACATTTCCTGTTTTTTGTGTGCACCCTTTTTCATTTTTGTGTGCACCCTTTTTTCGATTCCATGCATACCTCTTTTTCCAGCTTTTGACTGTATTGATAGTGGTCTCATACTTCTCTGCAATATCCTTATATTTCATTCCGGCCATGTAGTCTGCCTCTGCTTTTTCGTAATTCTCCACTATCTCACTTCCCTTCCTGGCAATATAAAAAGAGCCGGTGGGCAGGTTTTCCTGCTCATCGGCTCACTGGCTCTGTGTTATGTATATTATTCTTTTTCTTCAATAAAGAGATAATACAAATTATTAATATTTATCTCTTGCTGCTTTAGGTAAAAATTATAGTTCCATTGACCATTTTCCTTTTTTGCCATACCAGCCCGTATTGCTTTATCGCAATACCCATTCTTGTCTTTTCCTATTTCGTGCAAAATAACACTTACCTTTTTATCTTTATTATGCTTATAAGTAATATACATTTGATTTACTTTTTTTCCGTAATTTCTCGGGTATAAATACACAATTTTTTCTTTTAAATCCGCAAATTCTTCCTCCATTTTCATTTT
>JAFUKS010000122.1 GCA_017473445.1 Lachnospiraceae bacterium | reverse complement strand
CAGACATATCCATACTGGATGTATTTACGGTAATCTCCGCTTTTAAATCTACCGTTTTTTCTACAATCAGCTTTCCAATTTCCTCATTACTCATGATTTTATCTTCATAAGTAACCACATAGATTGTGGTGGCATTGGTAGCACTACTGCCACCTATCAAGGAAGTACTGTTACTGCTGGCCATAGCTCCCACATTGGAAACATCAGGTATTTCCATGATACGTTCTACCACACGGTCTGTTACCTCTCCCGTCTCTGCCAAAGTGGCCTCCTTGGGCATCTGTACCGTAACAGTTAACTGTGTGGAATCCATATCCGTCATAAAAGCAGTACCGTTGGTATATGCCGCCAGGATACTTCCTACCAGTAATAACAATACCAGTACAAATACCACCGGTTTTATTTTTAATGATACTTTTAACACCTTTTCATAGCCATTGACAAAAGCCTCATAAAAACGTCCCTGTTTCTTTTCCTTGGTTTTGGTCAAGATCTTGGAGGACATAGCCGGTACTACTGTAAGTGCAATTACCAAGGACGCCAGCAGGGAATAACCAATGGTCAGTCCCATATCTACAAATAACTGTCTGGTAATTCCTTCCGTAAATACTATGGGTAGGAATACACAAATGGTGGTCAAGGTGGAGGCTACAATAGCACCTGCCACCTCCTTACTACCCTCAATAGCGGCCTCCCGCATGGAATAGCCCTCACTACGTAATCTGTAAATATTTTCTATTACTACAATAGAATTATCCACTAACATACCGATACCCAGTGCCAAACCGGACAAGGATATGACATTCAAGGTTACGCCACTGAAATACATACATACAATGGCTGTTACCAAACTAATAGGAATAGAACATGCAATAACCAGTGTAGGTCTCAAATCCTTCAGGAAAATAATCAAAATCAATACCGCCAAAAAGAATCCGAAGCCTATATTACTGATAATGGAATCCATTACCAAATCAATGTAGATACCCTGGTCCATTAAGGTAATGATGGACAATTTATCATTCTTCTCCATCATCTGTGCAAAACGTTCTGCTAAAATATCAGAAACAGAACCTGTGGAATATCCGGTCTGCTTCTGAAGCGTCAGCATTACACCGGCACTGCCGTCTACATTTGTATAAATGCTTGCAGAATTATCTGTATAAAATACATCTGCCACATCTCCCAAAGTGACTACCGGCACGCCCTCCATATGCAAATCCATTAAAGGCATCTGTTGAAGTTCTTCCACACTTTCCGGCTTATCTCCCACACGCACAAGATAATCAATTCCATCCTCTGTCACATATCCTGCGGGCATGGAAAAATTCTGTGCTACCAAGAGATTACTAATCATACTCACTGTAAGCACCTGATTCATATCAGCACTTTCGTAAGCACTTTGTTGTGCATCAGCCAATTGCTGCTCTCCGTCTTCAATCTGCTTCAGAGCATCCTGCAGCTGTTCTTCGCCGCTTTTTAACTGCTCCAGTGCACTATCCAACTGTTGCTGGGCCTGCTCCATCTGATACTCTCCCAGCGTAATACCGGTACTGGCATTGGCAAATTCCGTCGCTGCCGCCAACATACCCTTCTCTACCTCAACCAATCCATTATTCACATTGTTCAGATTATAGTCGATGGTATTGACTGCCTGATTTACGGTAGTTTCATAGGCAGTAAGCCCCAAGCCGTTGGTAAGGGCATTTAAGGCATCTGCCAAATTGGTCTTCTGCTCTGTCAGGGGGACACTCATCTGTGTCTCCACTCCCATCAGAACGGTTAATATCACCTGCATCTGATTGGCATCTGTCCAATCAGCCGTCTTCAAAGGCTCAAACATCGGTGCCAGAGCCGGAGCAGCCTCCAATGCACCGGTTAAAATCTTACTTGCTATATAATTCTTTTTTAACTCTTCTATTTTTGCTTTTTCTACCGCAGCTGCAGCCGTATCTCCACTCAGCAAGGCTTGCTGATACTGCGTCATAGCAGTCTGGTAACTGTCGTAAGCCCCCAAGACCATATCAATTTCCTTAACACCTGCATCCAGGCCCTTGGCAGTACTTAAGTCTGTGGTCAGACCAATTTTAGACGCCTCCAGATTATCCTTTGCGGTAAGCAGATCCCTCTTGGTATTGGCCAGCTGTTGATAGGTCTCATTCTTTTTATTTTCCAACTCGGTCTTGCCGGAGACTAATTCTGCCTTTCCCTCGTCCAGTTCCTTCTGGCCGTCTTTAATTTCCTTTTTGCCATCCGCCAATTCCTTCTGACCGTCCAGAATTTCCTGTTTGCCCTCTGCCAGCTCCTTGCGTGCATCTTCCATCTCTTTATCAATGGCTGCAAAAATCTTTTCATTCAATGCATCCACCTTTTCCTGGCGGATAATCACATTGACACTTTCTTCCAACAAACCACTGGCACTGACACTGGCTACCCCTTCAATACTTTCCAGTTCAGGAATTACCGACTCCTTTACATAGGTACTTACCTGTGCATAATCCATTCCTTCCACGCCCACTGCCGCTATCATCACCGGCAACATATCCGGATTCAGCTTCATGATAATGGGATTCCCGATTGCATCATCCCAGTAAGAAGTAATCTGATCCAAATTCTCCCGGATTTCCAGAGAGGTGGCATTCATATCCGCTGTCTGGGCAAATTCCAGGATAACCATGGAATAATTTTCACCGGAAACCGAATTAATACCTGCTATATTGCTGACGGTGGCCATGCTGGCCTCCACCGGCTGGGTTACTACTGTCTCTACCGTTTCCGGACTGGCTCCGGGATATGTAGTCATAACGATTACATAGGGCAGACTGATATTGGGCAACAAATCTGTAGTCATCCTGGTAAAGGATACCACTCCCAACACAATGGCAAGCACCACGCCCACCAAAACAGTATAAGGTTTCTTCACACTGAATTTTGATACCATAGGATATACCTCTTTCAACTAAAACACACACAATAACAGACACATTATACGCTTATGACTTTTTGAATTCAATGTCATATCCATGTCCAAACTATTAAAAAAAAATAAAAAAGCAGGAATTTGAAGCGTTTCTCCGCCCATTGGCTGCTCCATTCCTGCTTTCCTTTAAAAAATTTTCTTTAATTTGTTCCGAATACGCTGCAACGCATTGTCCGTGGATTTAGAGTCTCTGTCCAAGACCTTGGCAATCTCGGTGTAATTCATGCCTGTCAGATACAAATCCAGTACCTGTTTTTCAAAGCCGCTCAGCTCCCGGCTAATCTTTTGCTCCATATCCGCTACCCGTTCCTTGTCCAGAAACAGTTCTTCCGGATTCAGCTTTTCCCGATCCTCCAGTTGCTCCAGCATCTCCCGGGTCTCTCCTTCTCCATCCACGAGCCCCCCTGTATAAAGAGACACGTAGGAATTTAACGGAATATGCTTCTGCCTATCTGCTGCCTGTACAGCCGTATACATCTGGCGGCTGATGCACAAATCAGCAAAGGTAGCAAAACTGGCATCCCTGCCGCTGTCATAGTCCCGCACTGCCTTAAATACCCCCACCATGCCTTCCTGAATCAGGTCATCCCTCTCTCCACCCAGGATATACATGGTCTTGGCTTTTCGGCGCACCGCTTCCTTATATTTGGTACAGATATATTCCATGATAGGCTCTTCCCCCTGTCTCAGGCGGTCAATGAGCTCTTCATCGGAAATATTCTGATATTCCCCATACTTCACTGCCATAGCTCCCCCTAACTCAATCTCTGACGTACAATCTCATAAGCCAGTACACCTGCTGCCACGGAAGCATTCAGGGAATCGATATCCCCCTTCATGGGAATAGAGGCAATCATGTCGCAATTTTCCTTTACCAGGCGACCTACACCCTCTCCTTCATTACCGATAACCAACCCGATAGGGCCCTTCAGGTTCAACTGATACATGGAAGTGCCGCCCATATCTGCACAGACAAACCAGAGTCCTTCTTTTTTCAAATCCTCAATGGTTTTGACTAAATTGGTCACTTTCGCAACGGGCGTATAATTTAATGCTCCTGCAGAGGTACGTGCCACGGTAGCAGTGAGTCCTGCTGCCCGGTTTTTGGGAATAATCACACCATGGGCACCCGCCAGATTGGCAGTACGAATGATCGCACCCAGATTGTGGGGGTCCTCAATATTATCCAACAGGAAAATAAAGGGAGGCTCGCCCTTACGGCGTGCATTTTCCAGAATCTCCTCCACCTCTGCGTATTCATAAGCGGCTGCGTAAGCAATAACTCCCTGATGCTTGCCGGTCTCAGACATCTGATCCAAACGCTCCTTGGTCACATACTTCACCATAGTGTCATGCTTCTTGGCTTCTCTTTTAATGGTCATCATGGGACCATCCTGGCAGCCATCCAATATAAAAATCTTATCTATGGGTTTACCGGAGCGATAGGCTTCAATTACCGCATTCCGTCCCTCAATTGTAAATTCCTGATATCCCATTTTCGTTCCTTTCTCTATAGCTCCAGTCCGGCTTTTTCAATCCCCTGCTTTACCAGCTCCAGTATCCGGTCCATCTGTCCGGTCAGATACAAATACCCCAGCACTGCCTCAAATCCCGTAGCCTTCATATAGTCTCCCGGAGAGGCATTCTTGGCCGTGGTATGGGGCTTGGCATTTTTGCCCCGGCGATAAACTGCCTGCTCGTCCTCGGTAAACTGCTCCATCAATGCCTGTACGATTTTAGACTGAGCCACCGCGCTGACATAGCGGACGGTTTTTTTATGTAGCAGATTGGCAGAGCAGTTCCCCCGCTCTACCACTACGCTACGGATAATCAAATCATAAATACTGTCACCAATATAAGCCAGTGCCAAAGGAGAGTACGTTCTCACATCCTGCTCCTTGCAGTCAAAGGCCTCCTTTATTTGTTCTAACAGAGTTATACTCTCTCCCATACAACACCCTCTCGTGTATCTTTAATGGCAATACCCTTTTCCAGAAGTTCCTCTCTGATGGCATCTGCCAGTGCAAAATTCTTTTCCTTCTTCGCTGCCTTACGCTCTTCAATCTTAGCCAGCACAAATGCTTCCAGCTCTACATCCACATCACCGGTAGCTGCTGCCTCTTCTGCCAGCAGGTTCAGACCCAATACTTCATCATAGCTCCCCACAATAGCCCGCTTGGTAGCACCGTTTAACTCCTCTTTCAGGGTATCATACAATAAAGTAATACCCATGGAGGTATTTACATCATTACCTACTACCTCTATAAATTTCTCCTTGTGGCCGGCAACTGCGGCCTCATCCACAATACCATTCTTATCCAAATCCGCAATACGCTTTTTCAGTTTCTTGTAGGTACCTGCTGCCTGATCCAAAGCCTCATAGGAAAATACCAGAGGCTTTCTGTAATGGGACTGCAGGCAGAACAATCTATATGCCAAAGGATCATACCCCTTCTGTTCCAGCAAAGATACGGTCAAAAACTCTCCCTTGGACTTACTCATCTTACCGGATTGGTCGTTTAAGTGATGTACATGGAACCAGTAATTACACCATTTGTGTCCCAGATATGCCTCACTCTGTGCTATTTCATTGGTATGATGAGGAAACATATTGTCAATACCACCACAGTGAATATCCATATATTCGCCCAAATGCTTCATACTGATGCAGGAGCACTCAATATGCCAGCCGGGATATCCTACGCCCCAAGGGCTATCCCACTTCAATGCCTGGTCCTCAAATTTAGACTTGGTAAACCACAGTACAAAATCATTCTTGTTTTTCTTATTTTCATCCTCGGTAACATCCTCCCGGACACCTACCATCAGTTCCTCTTCAGACTGATTACCAAACACATAATAGGAATCCAGCTTGGAAGTATCAAAATAAATATTTTCACCTGCACGGTATGCATAGCCCTTTTCCAGCAGCACCTCAATCATATGGATAAATTCATCAATACAATTGGTGGCATGCTCCACCACATCAGGAGTCTTAATATTCAGCTTAGCACAATCAGAGAAAAATGCATCGGTATAGAACTGTGCGATTTCCATGACTGTCTTGTGCTCTCTTTTGGCACCCTTCAGCATTTTATCCTCACCGGTATCTGCATCAGAGGACAAATGTCCCACATCTGTAATGTTCATAACACGCTTCACATCATATCCTGCATAACGGAGAGTCTTTTCTAATACATCTTCCATAATATAACTACGCAGATTTCCAATGTGGGCAAAATGATATACGGTAGGTCCGCAGGTATACATATTTACCTTGCCCTCCACATTAGGCACAAACTCCTCTACATTCTTGGTCAGGGTATTAAACAATTTCATTTTATTTCTCCTCTCTGCTTCCCTTTTGTTCCTTTAATTCTTTTTCCAGTTCCAATAATTTCTCAGCCAGTCGCTGATTGGTATCCTTCAGATTATTAATTTCATCCATTACCAGGTCGGGCAAATCCGTCTGGTTCAGTGTATCCTGAGGTGGTACGGCCACATTATTACGCTTTACCACCCGTCCGGGCACACCCACCACTGTAGAATTGGGGGGTACTTCACTGAGCACCACACTTCCGGCACCGATTTTGGAATTGTCCCCTATGGTAAAGGAACCCAGCACCTTCGCTCCTGCACTGATCATTACATTATTTCCCACGGTAGGATGACGCTTACCGTGTTCCTTTCCGGTACCACCAAGAGTCACGCCCTGATACAAGGTAACATTATCTCCGATGATGGTGGTCTCACCGATGATTACACCATTTCCATGGTCAATAAAGAAGCCCTTCCCTATCTGTGCACCGGGATGAATCTCAATACCGGTCTTGCGCACGCCCCGCTGGGAAATATAGCGGGCCAGGAAATATAATTTCTTCTGATACAAAGAATGGGCCAGACGATAATGCAGCATCACCTTAAAGCTGGGGTACAAAAGTACTTCCCAGGCGGAATGAATGGCCGGATCACGTTCCTGTATTAACTTAAACTCTTCTTTCACCAATTTGATGAATCCCATAAAATCCTCCCTAATACAACAAAACGGATAAACTCGTACTTAGAGACGAATTTATCCGCGGTTCCACTCTATTAAAAGACTTCTAAAGGCATCCTCTGCCGGTTTAGTCTTTCACTCAAACGCTTAACGCGCGTCACGTGTCCGGATACTCCATTCCCCGGACCGGCTCCCAGGTGCACTTCCCTTTTCTCCGGAAAAAACTGCTCACACCCTATGCAGTCTCTCTCTGCTTCCATTCCGAAAAAGTACTCTTCCTGCTCTAAGCCTTTAAAATATCTACATTCCACTTTAGAATATGCAAAAAAATCATTTTTGTCAATGGTTTCAGGAATTTTACCTTCTCTTGCAGCCATACCTTATGCGTGACAGCCGCTACAACCACTGCATCCCTCCTGAATGGTATAGGAACCTAAATCAAAGGGACTGGTCAGCATACAAATGGCCTGAGAGGAAATCCCTTCCCCCGCACCGGTAAAGCCAAGCCCCTCTTCAGTGGTAGCCTTTACATTTACCTGGTCCACAGAAATATGCAATGCCCCTGCAATATTTTCACGCATGGTATCAATAAATGGGCGCATCTTAGGTGCCTGGGCAATAATGGTGGAGTCAATATTTTCAATCAGAAACCCCCGTTCCTCCAACAATTCTCCCACCTTCTGTAACAATAGTAGGGAAGAGATCCCTTTATAAGCCGGATCACTGTCAGGGAAATGTTTACCGATATCTCCCAATGCTGCTGCTCCTAAAAGTGCATCGGATATGGCATGTAATAATACATCCGCATCGGAATGTCCCAAAAGTCCTTTTTCATACGGAATCTTCACACCACCGATAATCATATCACGGCCTTCTACCAGTCTATGCACATCATAACCCATTCCTACTCTCATCGTTGCACCATCCCTTCTACCTGCATAATTTTATGCTGCATAATTTTATGCTGCATAATTTTATGCTGCATAATTTTATGCTGCATACCGTCAACCGTTCTCCCACGGCCTATGCCTTTTCTTACTATTATTTCTTTCTGCCTTCTTTGTCATTGAACCGACATTTCTTACCGCCCGCTCCATTACTACGTTCACGGCGGTCCCGTCCCGCTTCACTTCCGCGGCGTCCGCGATAGTTTCTTTCTTCTCCACTGCTTTCTCCACGTCCGCTACGGCGTCCTCTATCTTCACCATAACTGCGTCCACGATGTCTGCCGTCTTCACTACCTCTGCCACCACGACGCGCATCTCCGCGACCAAAGGAGCGACCAAAGCCTCTGTCGTCACGACCACGTCCATCTCGACCACGTCCGCGACTCTCATACTCATCTGCAGTGATTTCTTCGCCCATATCACCTACCTGATATTTTAACATAGCCGCTGCCAGGTCCAAAGCATCCATGCCTTCTTCATCCAGCTTTTTCTGCAAAATGGATTTCATCAGCTCCATATCTTCATGCTCATGCATTTCCCATGCCTGAGCCAGATACTTGTCTGCCTTGGCATTCATTACCTTAGCCGCTCCGGGCATCTTCTTTTCCTTGATACGGGTATTACATAGTTTCTCTATTTCACGGATACGATATACCTCTCTGGCATTTACAAAGGTAAAGGAACGTCCTGTTCTGCCTGCACGACCGGTTCTGCCGATACGGTGCACGTAATATTCGATATCCTGAGGCACATCATAATTGATAACTGCCTCCACATCATCTACGTCAATTCCTCTCGCCGCCACATCTGTAGCAATAAGGATAGAAGTACTGCCATTACGAAAACGATTCATGGCCACATCTCTCTGATGCTGGCTCATATCCCCGTGAAGACCTTCCGCCTGAAAGCCCTGTTTCTTCAGCATCTCTGCCACTTCATCCACCTTAGTCTTGGTGTTACAGAAAATCAGGCACAGCTTGGGCTGATAATACTCCAGCAGTCTGACACAGGCAGCATCCTTATCACTGTTTTTGATGCGGTAAAACTTCTGAGACACCAGCGGAATGGTCAATTCCTTTGCTGCCACCTTAATGAGCTGGGCATCCTTCTGGAATTTGTGTGTAATATCCAAAATAGGCTGGGGCATAGTTGCAGAAAATAAAGCGGTCTGATGCTCTCCGGGAATCTGTCCCAGAATCAGCTCCATATCCTCACGGAAGCCCATGTTCAGCATTTCATCTGCTTCATCCAGTACCACCATATTCACATGCTCCAGCTTGATGGTATGGCGACGCATATGATCCATCACACGGCCGGGAGTACCTACAATAATCTGAACGCCTCTTAAGGCACTGATTTGTTTTCCGATTTCCTGTCCGCCATAAATAGGCAGAATCTTTATACCATGCATATATTTTGCCAGCTTACGCAATTCCTCCGCTGCCTGGATTGCCAGCTCACGGGTAGGACATAAAATAATACTCTGAAGCTTACGCAAATCTGCATTTACCTTCTGGATTACGGGAATGCCAAAGGCTGCGATCTTACCGGTACCGGTCTGGGCCTGCCCGATAATGTCCTCCCCCTCCAATAAATAGGGAATGGCTTCTTCCTGAATGGGGGAAAGCTTTTCAAATCCCATTTCCTTTATGGCACGTAATATACGATTATCCAATAAATGTTCTATCTGTGCGATACTACCGGATTCCATCTCCTCCAGTTCACGTTCTAATCTTTCCTGTTCCGTTAATACATCTTCTAAATAATAGCCCACAAAAATCTCCTTATCTCTATAAAAAAAGAGAAACCATTACAGGGGTAATGATTTCTCCAATCATCTTTCAACCGATTCAAAAGTATAGCATGGGGATTCCAAAAACACAAGCTATTTTTCACGCTGATTAATGGTATATCTTCATCACGTATTGATTGCGGCCACCTTCCTTGGCATCATACAGTGCTTCATCTGCCATATCCAGCATTGCCTGATACTCTGCATGAGATGTAATACAGTAGGCACATCCAATACTGGCAGTAACCTTGATTTCTCCCTCCGCTGTCTGGTACTGACACTGTAATTTCTGCAGAGCCCATTCCAGCTTCTCCTCCAATGTAGCCTTGGGGATATTCTTTACCAGTACAAAGAATTCATCACCGCCAAACCGTCCTACAAAATCGCAATTGGCAAATACTACCTGTATCTTTTCAGCCACCTCTTTGATAAGACGGTCACCGGTAGAATGTCCGAAGGTATCATTGATTGTCTTAAAATGGTCCACATCCAGGAAAATAAGTGCCGCACCTTTTGCATCTGCTGTTTCCAGATAATCAGCAGTCTCCCTTCCGAAGGTTTCTTTATTTAACAAACCGGTCAAACCGTCAGTGCGGCTCTTGCGGGTCAAAAACTCCTTTTCTTCCAAGTGTGCCCTTTCCTTCCGCACGATTTCATCAATACTACGAAAAGCAATGACAATATTAGGTTCACCGCCATTATTGTTTACACGGACACAATGCATCTGGGCATAATCCATCTTGCCGTCCACAATACGGCGATAATTGATATCCACCACATTGTGCTGTTTTAAGGCCTCCCGCAATTTAGCACTATCTGTCTCCTGTAAGAATTCTTCCCTATCCTCCGGATGCACCGCAAATACTGCATACCGGCTAAGTACATCGGGAGTACTTTCCACTCCCTCCACCAACCCCATCAGGGAGGGATACGTATTATTGGACTTAAACAAACGGATATGGTCCGTTTTCCAATCTACTATATAAATAGAGGTAAACTCTGTACTAACTCCATCGATAATTTCCCGATGCAGCATCTCTCTTTGCTGCTGAAGTGTCACATTCTTGGCAATAATCAGTGCATAAATATCACCCGTGGTCTCATTCTCGGTTAATATATAGGTCTTCTTCAGATACTGTTTTTTACCCTCTACATCCTTCGTCTGATATACATCATCCGTATATCGGTCCTTCTGATAAAAACGCTTGAGCAAATTATCCCGGGACGCAGCCATCATATAGGCCTGGGCATCCTTTTCGGCAGGAATAAAATCCGCCATTCGTTTCACATAATCAGAATAAAGACAGGGTACCTCTAACCCCACCTTTTTGGTAATAGAATATTCCTTATCCGAATGAAATCCTGAAGCACGCAACAGAATATCTTTGGTCAGGTTAATCTCATAAACAGCCGCTGCACCTTCCATGATAGCCTTACGATATTGAGCCTCACGGTTTAAGGAATCCTCAAGCTGCACTTTTTGCTCCTGAAGCTGTCTGGTCAGCTCTGCCTTTTCTATCTGGATGGAGTCCATGGGAATATGAGCCAGAATCATATGAGTAGCCACACCGGACTCTCTCTCCACCACTTGAAAAACCGCTTTTTGCCAGCTTATTTCGGTACCCAGCATCTGATATTCCACTTCTATACGGTCCTCAGCTTGCAACAAGCCCTGTATATGTGCAATGATTCCCAACCTACGCCATATATCCCCATATTCCGGTGCCATCCAATTGGCAATTCGTTCCATATGTGCCGTGTATTCTCCGGTAATCCGTTTGCTGCTACCATCCGCATTATTGGCATATCCATCCACCCGGTCATTCACCAAATCTACCAGTAAAATCGCATTATATTCTTGGCACAGGTAATCATATACCTTTCGAATAAATTTCTTCATCTTCTGTGTCCCCTTTTATTGCGGTTGCATAATCGAGAAATATAAATAAAAACGCCACTCCCCTCAAGGAAGCAGCGTCATCATCAAGTAATATTACTGTAGCTGGCTAACATTCTTCCTGAGAAGGGACATCCCTATAGCTTTGCGTCGCAGCCTTTCGACTGTTTTGCCTTTACATTTTTAAATATACATCCTTATTATAGCACAATTAGGGTACTAAACAAGAGTTTTGGCACTTTTTATCAATATATAGTATAGTCAATTAGTCCTACACACTAAAAGTGTTATGCACTTTTGACCACCACATATAAGTCTCTTCCCATTTTTTCTTCAAAATAGCTACGTAGCCAGAAATTGGCATCCCATTTATCTTGAGGATAGGTACCATATCTGCGCTTTACATCCAACATGCGCTCCTCCATATTCACCACGCCCTCTGCCATGGCCAGACTATCGCAAAGCTGTATCAAACGGTCATAATCGTCAAATTCCATATCCTGAAGAGCCTGGGCCAGCTCTGCCACCTGCTGGGGCTCAATATCCACATCTCCCACATACTCACCCAACCGTTTCAAATGAAAGGAATGACTGAGACAAATCCGTGCCACTTCATCATATCCCATATCTGTCATATAATGGAAACCATCATAAATATGTCCCATGTGACGGATACCAAAACGTCTGCCAATATCATGGAGCAGTCCGCATATGTATGCCTTCTCCGGATTCAGTCCCCGACACCTCTGAGCGATACGGAAAGCACATCTGGCTGTCACTCTGCTATGATTTGCCCAGGCTCCCGGATTGCACTGCTCCGCCTCCATTAAAATTCTTTCTGCTTCTACTTTGCTTGGTAACATGTAATACTCCTCCTAATACATTCTTGTCTGATAGGGGTGCGACTCCTTCCCCATATGGTGCCCCCATTAGCAGTCTTTTATGACCATGAGGATAGTATAACAGAGGAATATTAACTTTCTTTGATTGGCTTCTTAGGATTTGAGTAACTATTTCTTAAGATATCTTAGTGGGAAAAATTTCAAACAGAATTTTCCCTATTTCATGTAAAGAAAATATGAGATAATCATGATAAGCTTATTATCGGAAAGGAGAACTGCACATGGAACCTTGGAATATTGCAATACAACATCTGCTGGACTGGATTGATGAGCATGCCATTGACAATCCATCTCTAACGGAGATTTCTAATCAGGTGGGATATTCTCCTTACTACTGTTCGGAACAATTCCGACGAGTCACCGGAACCACTATCAAGGCCTATATGGCAGCCAGGCGTCTGGCACTTGCCACCCTGGCCATCAGGGATTCCTCTGAAACGCTGATTAGCATTGCTATGGACTATGGATTTTCTTCCCAAAGTGCTCTGACGAGAGCCTTTACGGAGACCTACGGATGCACGCCGGCCGCATACCGTAGAAATCCCAAGCCCCTTCCACTGACCATTCGCAAAACGGTCCTTACTCCAGAAATGTTTAACCCAAAAGGAGAAACCGAAATGAGTAATATTGTAATCCCCCATTATCGCATGGAATATATCCCTGCCCATAAAACCCTGGCCGTGTATCAGTCCAGTGAAACTTCTAACGGAAAAATCTGGCCCAACCACGACTGTGACCTGCTCTGTGGTTATCTGGAAAGTATGCCCTCGGATAAAACCCACCCCATCCTGCCCAACTTTGCTCCCGGATGGGTAGTGAAAAATGGTGAACGCCACTATTTCTTTGGTGCAGGTGTAAACATCGATTATGCAGATGAAATACCCGAAGGCTTTGAACTGCGAGGAGAATTCCCCGGCAGCTACTATCTGGTATTTTATCATCCACCCTTTGATTATTTATCAGAAAATATTGAGGTTATGAAGCGGGTGGAGGAAATGGCCTGGAACTTTGACCCCCATACCATCGGCTATGAATGGAATGAGGATATGTGCCAGATTTATCAGAGACATTACCCGGAGGGTCTGGGCTATCAGGTACTGAGACCGGTGAAGAAGATAGAAAAATAGGTTACAAAAGGAAGGAGCCCGTATACTAAGTATTCCTGCTCAATTTTCTTTTACTGCACGCTACGAGCCGCCACTCGAAAAGCTTCGCTTTCCTCGTTGGACGGCTGTCGCCCAATAGCCCGATTACCTCAACGCCATCTCTGTGCAAGCACAATCCGGCGTCGAGGGCTCGGGCTACTCGGCTCGTAGCTTAACCAGAGTCGAACCCGGAGGGTTCTCACGTACT
>JAFUKS010000121.1 GCA_017473445.1 Lachnospiraceae bacterium | reverse complement strand
TGGTTTGGTGAAGGTAAATATGTGATTAAGGCTATGGAGCTGAAGATGCTGCATCAGCCGCTGACGCCCGAACAGCAGGCCCAGTATGATGAATATAAGCGTAATCTGGAGAGACCTGTTCAACAGGCACATGAGGAGGAGCAGACATATCCTGCGGAGTTCGAGGAGATGCCCATCCAGGTAAAGACCATGGATGTAAGTCAGTACAATACCATTAACCTGCAGCAGGAGCTGGCAGCGGATTTGGAAAAGGTGCTGCAGCCCGGTTATCAGAGTGAGAGGGAGCAGGAGAGCATGGACCCCATTACCAGGGCCATTGTGGAGCCTTTGTATGATTCGGATACAGAATCCTTGGATAATCCTGAGATTGCAGAGGTCAGTGCTGATGATATTGAGCCGGAGCAGCCGGTACAGGAGTCCCGGAATCTGACAGAAGATATCCGTTACCAGACGGTGAATTTCGGTGATTTGGGTCTGGATGCGTTGGAGAAAGCCCAGGAGGCCCATGAGGCAGCAGAGGCTATGAAGAATACGGAGCCTGAGCCGGAGACAGAGGTATTTTTCGGTGAGACACAAGAGATATCCATACAGGAGCAGCCGGTAGCAGAGGATACAACCATATCGGAGGATGCTACCCGGGATACGGTGATGGAGCAGATGCGGTTGCAAATGGAAAGTCCTATTCTTGCAGAGCCTCCCAAATTCCTGGCAGAGGTATTGTCTCAGGAATCTGATGGTCAGATTAGTCTGGTGGTACCCCAGCGGGAAGAAAATGTAGAAAAGCAGATTACCGGTCAGCTGAATATTGAAGATATTTTGGCAGAATGGGAGCGCCGTAAGCAGGAAAATGCGGAAAAGCGAAAAGAGGATGTACGCCAGTTTGTATTGGGTCATACAGGCAATATGTTTACGGAGTTTGAGGCAGCAGCCAGAGATGGTCTCTTAGAGCAATTGGAAAGTGGCAGGCTTTCCATGGACCATTTGGAGGAGGCTATTGCCGAAGAACTGGGAGAGGCACCGGACGAGGAGCCGATGGAGGAGCAGATTCCTGAGGAAACAGAAGAAACTTCCCAAGAGGAAAACTGGGAGACAGAGGAATTAGCCGAAGAACCTGAGACATCTTGGGAGCCGGAAGAAACTGAAGACGCCGAGGAATCCCAGGAACTTGAAGAAATTGAGGAAACTGAAGAGCTGGAGGAAGTGGAAGAAGCCGAGGAGCTTGAACTTGAAGAGCCTGAGGAAACTGAGGGAGCTGAAGAGTTTGAGGAGACCGAAGAGCTGGAGGAAACTGAAGCGTCTGAGGGGCCGGAAGTGTTCGAGGAAACGGAAGATTCTGAAGAGTCTGAAGAATTTGAAGAGCCTGAGGAAATCTACGAGGCACAGGAAGAGGTCTATGAGGAAGCTGAGAAAGAAGCGGCTACAGAATCCGAAGTGATAACACAGCGTCCGGAGGTGTCCAGAGACAAGGCAAAAGTACGTAGCCTGACACGGGAGGAAAGGGATTTATTTGCACCCTTTATCCAAAGCAAGGCTTCCAGAGAGCAGTTGATTCATGCATTGGATTCCATTAGTATGGCATCCTATACAGGCAATCTGATTATTACCGGTGACGAGGGTATTGATATTATTACTTTGGCCAAGAATATTGTGTCAGAGATAAGATTGACGGACAGTAATTTCAATGGCAAGGTAGCCAAGATATCCGGTGCAGCCATTAATGACAGAGATATGGAAGAGACACTGGACAAGCTGGCAGGCGGAGCGTTGATTATTCATGGTGCTGCACAGATGACAGGGGACACCATTCAGAAGCTGCATAAATATCTGCAGCAGGAGAACCTGGGTATTATCGTGATTCTGGAGGACACTAAGAAAGCCATGGACAAGAAACTGCAGGAGTATCCTATTTTGCAGGAAAGCTTTACTGCCCGGATTGATGTGGAAGCATTGAGCAATGATATTCTGGTAGAATTCGGTAAGAAATATGCACTGGAAATGGAATATTTCATTGATGATTTGGGTGTACTGGCATTGCACACCAAGATAGAAAGCCGTCAGACCAGTGATCATGTGGTAAGTACTGCGGAGGTCAAGGAAATTGTGGATGATGCCATTGCCCATGTAAACCGCAAGACAATAGGTCATTTCTTAGATATTGTGCTGGCAAAGCGTTATGATAAGGATGATATGATTATTCTGACCGAAAAGGATTTTGCGTAAGAGAGGAAAGATAGAAAGCCAATCTTCAGAAAAAAGAAAAAAGGTCCGAAATAAAGGGTAGACACCTTGGGTGTTTACCCTTTTTTGCGGCCCGGAAAGGGCCGGAACGGAGAGCAGAATATGAGGATACATTTTCAAACACAGAATATGCAGGAATTGACCACACAGGTGGAGCATCATAAAGAGAAAAATATCAGTGCACCGGAACGAAAGGATTACCGGGTGAGCCTTTTTGCGGATAATACAGGTCTTACCATGGAAGCAGGCAATGTAGAAAAGGGCAAGAGTCTGATTGAAATCCAGCAGGCGGCAGGAAATATGGACGCTGCAGTGACTCAGGATTATATGACACTGATGTCACATACCATGTCCCCGGAGGATTATGCAAGAGCACAGGAGGAAGGCTTTGATTTCTCCGGTGCAGACCCGGAGGAAGTGGTTACCATTGTGGACAAAATCAAGGCAGAGCTGGTTAAAGCCGGAGTGTGCATTCAGGGCTATACAGATGATTTGAGCATGGAGCAATTATCCGCGGCATTGGGTAGTGAGGGACTGGCCAAGGCGATACAAAGCAGCTTTGGGGCGGCAGATATTCCTTTGGATAACCGGAATTTGCAGGAGATAAAGGCTGCCTGGGATATGGCAGTGCAATTACAGGAGCTGAGCCAGGGTGATTTGGTCTATTTGACGGACAATCAGTTAAAGCCGGAGATATGGAACCTTTATCTGGCACAAAATAGTGGTGCTGATAGGGTCTCCGGCAACGGACCCAAGTTTTTCCACCAGGAAATCAAGGGCTATGTGGGTGTAAACGGAGCACATGCTGCACAAACCACGGCAGATATGGATCGGACCATTGATAAGAGATTAGAACAACTGGGCGTGGAGAAGAAGGAAGAAAATCATGGGCAGGCCCGTTGGCTTTTGGAAAAAGGGCTGGCAGTGACGGAAGAGAATCTTTCTCTTATGAAGGAGTATGGCAAGCTACAATTACCTGTATCGGAAGAACAGTTTGCAGGTAGTGTGGCGGCTGCAGTTTCTATGGGTAAGAAACCGACACAGGCCAATTTGCTGGAGCAGGAAACGATTTATACCCAAGCCAACAGAGTATTGGAATATTATCAGTCTGAGAATAGTTGGCAGGAGCTGGCCGGAGATATTACCGGACGCAGACAACTGGAAGAGGTGCGTCTGCGGATGACTGCGGAAGTAAATGTGAAGCTGATCCGCAGTGGTTTTGCCATTGATACAGCCCCCATGGAACAGCTGGTAGAAGCATTGAAGCAGGCAGAGGCTCAGGTGGCACAGAGCCTGTTCCCTCAGAGCATGGAGCCTGTGGAGCAGTATCACTTGTATCAGCGTACCAATGTGGCGGTGCAGGAGTTGCCCGGATTCCCGGTACAGATATTGAACCGCTTCCTGGAGGAGCAAAGTCCTTCCTTGGACAGCTTGCATCAGGAAGGTGCCCAATTGCAACGGGCTCTGAAGGAGGCTAACGCTTCCTATGAGACGTTGATGACTGCTCCCAGAAGAGATTTGGGCGACAGTATCAAAAAGGCTTTTGCCGGTGTGGAGCAAATACTGGCAGATATGGGCATGGAAGCTACAGAGGAATATCAGAAGGCAGTACGGACCTTGGGTTATAACCGGATGCCCATTAACGAAGAGAATGTTCAGCGGATTTTGCAGGCGCAGGAGCGTGTGGAAACCGTTCTAAAGAAAATGACACCAGCGTCAACATTGCAAATGATACGGGATGGTATTAACCCCCTGGAGACCGATTTTGACCAGCTGGAGAGGTATCTGGACAGCAGGAGCGGCAGCTATGAAAAGGAAGCAGAGAGCTATGCCCGCTTTCTATATGGTCTGGAGATGAATCATGAAATCACTCCTGCGGAACGGGAAAGCTATATCGGTATTTATCGCCTGATTCGTCAGATTGAAAAGTCCGATGGTGCAGCTGTGGGTGCCTTGGTAAATACCGGAGCACAGTTGCAGCTGTCCAATTTGCTGGCGGCAGTAAGAAGCAGTAAATTCAGGGGAATGGATGTACGGGCAGATGATACCATAGGTATGCTGGAACAATTGGTGGAAAAGGGAGAAAGTATTTCCGGACAGATTGCAAAAGCCTTCCTTTCAGATGTAAAAGATGTTCTGACAGATGTGTCAGAAAACATGGAAACCCGAAAGGCTTACGAGGCAGAGCAATTGCAACAGCTGCGGGAAGCAACGCAGGTATCCCGGGAAGCAGTGGAGCTATTGGAAAGAGGACAAATCCCTCTGACCGCATCCAATCTATTGGCATCGGATGTATTGCTGAAGGATGCATCCAATCCTTTCCGTGCCCTCCGTGATAAAGCACAGCAGCTGAAGGCATCTAAGCCCGCAGAGCTGGAGGATATCATGAAACAGGAAGCCGGACAGATATTTACAGCAGCACAACAGGGGGAGGAAATTCTCCCTGCTTATGAAGATATGATCGACCGCCTGCAGGAGCAGGTAGAGGAAGAAACCTTCCGGCCGGATGTAGATATTACGTCCCTGGATGTGAAGGAGTTACAGATGTATCATAAGCAGCTGACCATTTTGGGAAATGTGGCAGGGGCTCTTTCCGGTACCGGTCAGAAGGCAAGAGAAGAGTATATGATGCCCATGTATATTGGAGAACAGTTGACCAGAGTACATTTGACGGTGGAGAAAAAACAGGGGCAAAAAGGGCTGGTGGATATCCGTTGGAATGGAGAGGACGGAGAGCAGCTTCGTATGAGACTGCAGCTTTCCGGAAAGGTCCTTACCTGGTCCATGGAAGGAAATGCTGCGGCAGGACTTATGGAAAGGGATAAAATTGCCGATATACTTGGTGAAGTAGCAGGAGAGCACTGGCAGGTGAAGCAGGAAGCGTTCACTATGGCCGGTCAGATTAGCTCTAGAAATACAGGAAGTGCCTGGTTAAAAAATCATCTGTCCATGGAGACGGATACCCCGGAGCTGCCGGCAGAGGAAGAAGCAGCTGATAATACAGAGCTTTATCGTGTGGCCAGGATGGCCTTACAGGCAATAGAGAGAGGTATGCATGAGAATTAATTATAATGTATCCGCAATGATATCTAATAATGCACTTAGCAATGCGGACAATCTGTTGGCAAAATCCCTGGAGAGATTGTCCTCCGGTCTGAAGATTAACCGCGCAAAGGATAATCCGGCAGGCCTGGCAATGGCCAGAAGAATGAATGCTCAGATAGAAGGTGTAGGAATTGCTAACCAAAATGCGGGAGACGGTATTTCCGTATTGGAGACCGCCGACGGAGCGTTGACGGAAGTCAGTGAAATGCTTCAGAGAATGAATGAGCTGGCTGTAAAGGCTGCCAATGGTACCATGTCCGATTCCGACCGTTCCACTATTCAGGATGAGATTGACCAGCTGAAGGAAGAGGTTACCCGTATCTCCAAGAATACGGAGTTTAACGGACAAAAGCTCCTCAACGGTGAATTTGCTTTCAAGGGGTATACCAACAATATCGGTATCAAGGTCAATTCCTATACCCAGTATGTGCCCTTCAAGACCTACAATATTGAGAGCATCACCTTGGAAAAGGAAATCGTAGATGGGGAAGAAACAGGAGAGTATCTGCTTACGGATATTACGCTGGGAGCTGATTTCCCGGATGGCGTAACTGCTACCTGTGAAAACAATATGCTGACCCTTGAGGGAAAAGATAATTTTGAAATTAAGCTGGATTTGGACCAGCTGGATTTGGGAAAGGATGCGGCAGGCAACTCCATTACCAGTGTGACCTATCCTTCCGGAACCCTAGAAGCACTTTCCATAGATTGTACCGGTATCGGTCCCATGCGTTTGCAGATTGGTTCCAACGAGGGACAGATTGTAGCCATCAATATACCGGATATGTCTCTTAGAAATTATGGTATTGAGAATTTGGATGTAACTACGAATGAAAATGCAGATGCAGCAGTGCCTATGATTGAGGGAGCCATTCAGTTCCTGACCAAAGTAAGAGGACAGCTGGGTGCGTACCAGAATCGTTTGGAATCCACCATTAACAGCTTGGATGTAACCAGTGTAAATATGACCGCTGCATACTCCAGAATCATGGATGTGGACATGGCAGAGGAGATGACCACCTATACCACCAACCAGGTACTGACCCAGGCAGGTACCTCCATGCTGGCTCAGGCCAATGAGAGACCTTCCCAGGTTTTACAGCTGTTGCAATAGGAAAGGGTAATCTATGACCAAGGAAAAAAAGCAGGAATTTACCTTCCGCATTACCAGAGCCAATGAGACGGAGCTGGTGGTAATCCTATATGAGATGCTATTGTGTTATTTGGGGGAAGCCAAGGAATGGCTGGCTCAACCTCAGGAAGCAGCTCTCCTGCAGGAATCCCTGCGGAAGGCCCGGGGATGTATCAACGAATTGATGCAATCCGTTCATTTGGAGTACCAGCCGGGAAAAGAATTGATGCAATTATACATTTACAGTCTGAAACGATTGGCCCGATGTGAGCGATGCCGTGAAGAGGAGCCCCTGCAGGAGGTCCAAAAGATTATGACCTCCCTTCATGGAGCTTATGCCCGGATTGCTCCGGAGAATCCTAAGGGTCCGGTGATGAACAATTCCCAGACCGTATACGCAGGACTGACCTACGGTCCCAAGGATTTAACCGAGAACATGGCTGACCAGGGATCGAATCGGGGAATGCGTGTATGACACTGCTTCCTCCGGTTGCTTTTCCGCAGCAGCCAGGGATACCAGGTGGGCATGGCGCTTTTGTAAAGCAATAATTTCATAAATATAGCTGTCGATCATATCGGCATCTGTGGCATTATCAAAACCCGCATAGGCAAATTCCAGAGCCTGGCGGGTTTTTTCTATGGAGTCCATTATGGACACGGGAGTAAAATCCTCCTGGGTCAGCTGGGATGTATTGTATTTCTGATGAGTAATCGATTTCATAGGCTACTCCTTTCGTTTCCTATACTGGTATTAGTATAGACATGGAAAATACAAAATATACCAGTATATGAAAAAGTGGTAAAAACCGCGGAAGGTCCCCTGCTTGATAGAAAAAAATGTGTATGC
>JAFUKS010000120.1 GCA_017473445.1 Lachnospiraceae bacterium | reverse complement strand
TCCATGGGCAGCCTCTCCCCACTCCTTTACCACATTCAGCGATAAATCATACTTCGTGGAAAAGTTCCCCATTTCATATGTATAGCCATAAGTATTTACATGCCTTACATACAGCAACGTTCCCAATATCATACCGCCTGCCACACACATAAAAACAGCATGCAATATTATCCAGAACCAATTCCTCTTGCGTACTGACATTCTCTTCTCCTTTGTATCCTACTGCAACCACAAGTGTCATACATGGGACGTGCCCATGCATGACACTTGGTATCATTGCCACTGAAAACTACTTTTCTACAAAAGTAGCACACACAGTCTCTTTAGAATCACAGGCATTGCAGCCTTTGATATCTACATGCTCTGCAACACATTTGTAATTCTTGTTGTACATACACTTCTCAGCCTCGCAATCAATACTGATTACCTTGCTGGGATGTGAAATAGAGCTGATATAGTTTGCTTTATCACCCTTGCGTTCAACAAAGCTCTCACAGCAGGTATCTGCACTTTTACCGGCGTGCTTTCCACCCACCATAATATCACCCTTACAGCAATAGTTGTCTTCATTATAGGTGCAGTTCTTTGCGCCACATTTTAACTCTGCCATAGCAACCTCCTTCTGCAATGGAGTATTTCCCAAGATACCCTTAAGAAAATCCAATGCATAATCAGTATGCCCTGCAGATTTCAAAATATTCCTAAATTAAAGTATACTATTTTTCATTTACATTTTCAACTTCTTTGCGAATTTCCTTGGTACGGATTTCCTTGCAAATCTGATCAATAAAGGCATCCAGAGATTTTTGACCTTCATCACCGGCAAAACGACTTCTTACGGAAACCACCTTATCCTCCTCTTCCTTCTGTCCAACCACCAGCATATAAGGAAGCTTGTTCAGTCTTGCTTCACGAATCTTAAAGCCGATTTTTTCGGAACGGTTATCCACCGTTGCCAAAATACCGTTCTCCTTCAGGGTAGCTTCTACCTGCTTTGCGTAATCCGCATATTTTTCGGAAATGGGAAGCACTCGTACCTGCTCAGGACACAGCCAGGTAGGGAACTTACCTTCATACTTCTCAATAAGCCATGCCAAAGTTCTCTCGTAGCAGCCCATAGAAGTTCTGTGAATGATGTAAGGACGCACCTTATCTCCGTTCTGGTCGATATAGTACATATCAAACTGCTATGCCAATACCGCATCCCACTGGATGGTAATCATGGTATCTTCCTTGCCATATACATTCTTTGCCTGAATATCCACCTTGGGGCCATAGAAAGCCGCTTCGCCTTCGCCCTCATAGAAAGGAATCTGAAGTTCATTCAATACGTCACGGATATTCTGCTGGGTCTCTTCCCACACCTCTGCGGAGCCCACGTATTTCTCTTTGTTATTCGGATCCCACTTGGACAGACGATAGGTCACATCCTCGCCCACTCCCAAAGTATCCAGACAGTATTTTGCCAGTGCCAGACAACCCTTGAACTCTTCCACCATCTGATCAGGTCTTACAATTAGGTGACCCTCAGAAATGGTAAACTGACGTACACGGGTCAGACCATGCATCTCACCGGAATCTTCATTACGGAACAAGGTAGAGGTCTCACCATAACGGATGGGCAAATCTCTGTAGGATTTCTGGCTGGCCTTGTATACATAATACTGGAAAGGACAGGTCATAGGACGCAGTGCAAATACTTCCTTATCTTTGTCCTCATCTCCCAGCACAAACATACCTTCCTTGTAATGATCCCAGTGACCGGAAATCTTATACAAGTCACTCTTTGCCATGAGAGGAGTTTTGGTACGTACATATCCGCGTTTCTCTTCCTCATCCTCAATCCAACGCTGCAGGGTCTGAATCATCTTAGTACCCTTCGGCATCAGCAGGGGCAGACCCTGACCGATAACATCCACAGTGGTAAACAATTCCATCTCACGGCCCAGCTTGTTGTGGTCACGATTCTTAATATTGTCCAGATATACTAAATACTCTTCCAGCTCTTCCTTTTTATTGAAAGCGGTACCATAAATACGCTGTAACATAGCATTCTCAGACTTGCCTCTCCAGTAAGCACCGGAGGAGGAGGTCAGCTTAAAGGCTTTAATCCCCTTTACACTCATCAGGTGAGGGCCTGCACACAAATCCACAAAGTCTCCCTGGCTGTAGAAGGAAATAACAGCATCCTTAGGCAGGTCACGAATCAACTCTACCTTATAAGGCTCACCCTTCTCTTCCATATATTTGATAGCCTCTTCTCTGGGCAAAGTGAATTTCTCCAGCTTAGCACCGGCTTTGATGATTTTCTTCATCTCAGCTTCAATGGCATCCAAATCCTCCCTGGAGAAAGGGGCATGATCGAAATCGTAATAAAATCCGGTATCAATGCTGGGACCGATTGTCACCTTTGCATCCGGGAACAGCTTCTTTACTGCCTCTGCCATTACATGGGAGGTGGTGTGGCGGATAGTTGCCAGACCTTCCTTGTCATTAGCAGTCAAAATACTTAATTCACAGTCATAATCAATGACCTCACGCAGGTCGACCACCTTGTCATTTACCTTACCACAGCAGGCTGCTCTGGCCAGGCCTTCACTGATATCCAGTGCAATTTCATACACACTTTTGGCTTCTGCATACTCTTTTACAGAGCCGTCTTTCAACGTAATCTTCATTTCCATATCCTCCTTTAAACATACAAAAGTCCCTTGCAATCTTAAATTGCAAGGGACGTAAAATACGCGGTTCCACCCTTGTTGCAGAGTCTGGGTCAGACGCTGCCACTTCATTTGCTCGTAACGGGAGCCTCCGGGCTGTATTAAAGCCACTCCAAGCCGGTGTTCATATAAGTACCTTTCAGACCGCTCTCAGCACATCATAACTCTCAATGGCAGCCCTCTCTGGGAAAGCACGCTTATACTACTCTGCTCTTCAACGTTTTTATTGCATGAACTTTTCTAAGCTTTAATATAAATCTTTTTTTTCTAAATGTAAAGCCCTACTTAGGATTTTTCGATTCACTGCTTCGTTCTACCAGGGATTTCCTACGACATACAACACTCATGTAACGAATGATACATACAATACCGGTGGTGACCCAGGTCGCACCTGTGGTCAGCCAGATTCCCCAATATCCAAGGAAGGGAATGCGGGTCAATATCTGGGAGTACAGCACACGACATGCCACCTCCGCAAAACCATTAATCATAGCAAAGCCTGTATCTCCACAGCCATTCAATACTGCTCTGGGCACATAGATCATACCAAGTCCAAAATAGCACAAGCTATTGATTCTAAGAGCCTGCTTGCCAATAGCAATTACTTCCGGTTCCTTTACAAATGCGCCAATAATCTGTTCCCCGAAAATATAAGCAATCGGAATCATACACAAGCTGAATATCAGCACCATAACGGTAGCCTGGCGGAATCCCTTTTTCACTCTTTCTGTCTTTCCGGCACCCATATTCTGTCCGCAGTAGGTAGTAAGCGCAGTTCCAAGAGAGCTAAAGGGCTGCTGTACAATCTGCTCAATACGACCGATGATGGTATAGCTGGCCATAATGGTTGAGCCAAAGGTATTTACCACACCCTGCAATACCATACAGGATACTGCAATCATAGAATTTTGCAGTGCAATGGGTACACCCAGCTTAAAGGAATTGGCAATAATCTGCGGCTGCGGTGTCAGCTGCTGTCTGGTCAATCGGAAATAGGGCACCCTATGATATGCGTAGACAATGCAGGTAATGGCTGACACTGCCTGGGCAATAATGGTAGCTAATGCTACGCCTAATACTCCTAAGTCCAAATTCAACACAAATACCAAATCCAATACTACATTAATTACACTGGATATCATTAAAAAGTAGAGAGGCGTCTTGGAATCTCCCAAGGCTCTCAGCATGGATGCAATACCATTGTACATGGCAATAAATATAATCCCCGCACAGGTGGTTCTCATGTACGTAATGGAATCCCCGATAATATCCGCCGGTGTCTGCAACAGACGCAGAATAGCAGGACAAAATACAATACCAATGATACTTACTGTCAGTGCTGCTCCTGCCAATACATAAATGGAATTGGCAATGGTCTTGCGCACATTATCCTCATCTCCTGCTCCAAAGAATTGAGCCACGATAATACCGATACCAATGGCCAAGCCGGAGCTTAGGGAAAAGAACAAAAAATTCATGGAGCCACAGGCTCCTACGGCAGCCAAAGCATCTGCTCCCACATAGTTTCCCACCACCAGAGAATCCACCATATTATAAAGCTGCTGAAACAAATTACCCAAAAGCAACGGCAATGCAAACTTCAAAATATGTCTTGCCGGGCTACCGGTGGTCATGTCTGTTATATTTTTACGATTCATTTCTTTACTTCCTATACCAACTTAATTTCTATTTGACTGTGCACTTTGTCATTCAGCTTCAATGCTGCCTTCTTATGACCCATTTCCAGCACATAGTCACCCTTAAAGCCCTCAACCTCTACATAACCGTTATCGTCAGTACAAATTTCGGTTTCTGTCCACCATTCGCCCTTTATCAGTTCCTTCAAACGTTTGTACACAGGTTTCAGACCGTTATCCCGATAAATCACACCACTGGGAGCTCCCAGCCACATACCGTCTGCGAAATCCCAACCGGTAACAGCCTCTACCAAGGGATGCTCAAAAAGAATCCGATACATTTCTTCCGTATTCTGTACCTGCCGCTCTTCCCCCTCAGGTGTAGAAGGCCACTCCTTCACCTGGAAATCATTTAAATCCACAATATGAGGAGGCATCAAATCTCCTGACACAAAGGTATTTTCGGTAAAATGAATAGGCTTACCGAATTGCTCATATCTTTCTAATACCTTATGCAGCTTCTCAGCCCCCCAATACCCCTGATGCTGATGGGATTGGATACCAATGACATCTATGGGAGCACCTGCCTGCAATGCACCATCAATGAGAATCTCATACGCCACAGAGGTATTAAAATCATTTAATAGTAATGTTGCCTCCGGATTTGCCCCTTTTGCTTCCTCAAATACCTTTTTAACCAAATTCACCCGACCGTATTCCTTACAAATTCTGGTAATTGCATTATCATACTTATCAAAATCAGGCATAATAACCACTTCATTGATCACATCCCACATATCAATGGTTCCCTTGAACTGCGTTACATCCCTTTCTATTCGCTTCAGCTGCTTATCCAAAATCGTAGCATTATCATATTGCATTAACCAATCAGCACAGGCTGTATGCCAGCAAAGAGGATGTCCCTTTACTGCTATCCCCTTCTCTTTCATAAACTTGGCCGCAGCCATTCTGCTTTCCCATTGCGGCTCGCCTTCTACAGGCTCATAGCGTCCCAAGTAAAAAGGCAGCGTACCATAATTATACAAATCAGTCCATATATTCACTCTCTCCTGCAAAAATGCCTTTCTTGCAGAATCCTCGGTTGCATAAAATTCATTGATATCAAAGGCTCCGCAACCAAATAAAAACTCATGATTTGTTTGTTTTAACTGTAATCTGGCACCTGCCAACGGTTTCCCGTTACCATCTACCACACGAAAACTGCGTTTTGCCCTACGATGTGCCACCTTATCGAATTGTCCCATATATCGTCCTCTCTCTTTGCAAATAGGTCATATGTTATCGAAACTGATTATAAGCACATTTTACAATGTTTTCTCCTAATGGTTTGCGGAGAAGTTCTCATTTTTTGTCATATTTATTTTTCTTATGGCTTAGCCTCCTTTGCCTTATCCTTACAGAAAACCTTGACACACCGTACATAAATATAGTAATTTTATATTGTAGCTAACCAGGTTTCATAGGATAAAAGGCATAATATTATGACAAAAAATGAGCAATTTGAAAAACTGGAACTGAAAACAAGCATAAATCTTATTTCCCCTCCACGCTATCCCCAAAGTTTTCCGCTACATTGGCATCAATATGCGGAAATCATTGCCCTACCGGGAGATGCTCAGCCTACACAGGCACCTGTAATTCAGATTAATCAGGTACGCTACTGCCTGGAACCGGGAGATATTGTATTCGCCTGGGCGGGGGAATTGCATGAAATTGTAAGTAACAAAGACCATCTGCTACTGGCCTTACAGTTTCCGGGAAGCCTTATCAGCGGATTACCGGAGTTTACCCCTTACTTAAATTCATTCCGTATATTTCACCGCATTTCGGCGGCCGAGATGCCGAAATTATCTCAACGCATGATTTTACACATGCAACAGATGCTGGAAATAAAAAACTCCCAACGCCCCTTTGCAGGCGTGGAAGTTATTATGAGTCTCTATCATTTTTTTATGGACTTTGGAAGCGCCGTTGAGGAACGTCGGGGCATAAGCTGTGCCTCCGTTCCCGGATGCTCGCCGCAGCTTTTGGATAAAATGAACCAGGCCTGTGATTACATTACCGAAAACTGCGAACAGCCCCTTACCCTGGAGGATATGGCCCGCCAGTTCGGCTTCAGCATTTTTTATTTCTCCAGAATCTTTAAGGCTGCTACTTCCTATAATTTTACAGAGTATGTGACTCTCCAACGAGTCAAACGGGCCCAATCCAATCTGGCCCAGAGTAATTTGAATATCACGGAGATTGCATTCCAGTCCGGTTTCAAGAGCATTTCCTCTTTCAATCGGGCCTTCCGCCAGTACAAAGGCTGCTCTCCCAGTGAATATCGCAAGTACCATTCTACTGATTAATTCTTTAATTGTTTTAGTTCTTCAAACAGTTCTAAATCTGATTGTTTTATCTTAATATTGGAGGTCATGGGGGCTTCTCCCGGTCTGGTGACTGTAATTTCGATTACCGTGTCCTCCGATATGCCTTTGGAAAATACCGCATTTAAAAAAGCTACGAATTTAGGATGTTCTTTGTTAAATTGATTCTTGGCCTGAAATAATTTCATCAATGATGCAGGATTCATTTGTGATTACCTTCCTTGTATATTTATAATATTTTTTCCAGCTCTGCCAGATCTTCTTCGGTGGTGGACCAGCTGGTGGCTAAACGGATTACCGTATGAGCCGCATCCGGTTTTTCCCAGAAACTGTACGCTACCTTCCCCCGGAATTTCTCCAATTGTTCATCCTTCATAAGCACAAACTGCTGATTAGTGGGAGATTCCAAATAAAACTCATATCCCTTTGTCTTCAGCAATTCCTTTAAACGCTCTGCCATCCGGATGGCATGGGCACTGATTTCAAAATAAAGATTGTCCGTAAAAAGCGTATCAAACTGTACCCCCAGCAAACGTCCTTTGGCAAGCAAAGCACCATGCTGTTTTATCCGGGTCAGAAAATGGGCAGGTGTATTATTATGGGTAAATACCACCGCTTCACCACAAAGAGCCCCTACCTTGGTGCCTCCAATATAAAACACGTCACAAATACGGGCAATATCCTCCAATTTCACATCCGTTCGGGAACTCATCAGTCCATAGCCCAAACGTGCTCCGTCCAGAAACAAAGGCAATTCAAATTTGTCACACACCTGCCGGATATCTTCCAGTTCTTCCTTGCTGTATAAGGTACCATATTCCGTAGGATGGGAAATGTAGACCATCCCCGGAAAAACCATATGTTCATGATTCGCATCCCCATAAAAGCCTTCCACGTATGTCTGCAAATCCTTTGCCGCAATCTTACCTTCCTTCTGAGGAATCGTTAACACTTTATGTCCGGTATACTCAATGGCACCCGCCTCATGGGCACTCACATGCCCTGTTTCAGCAGCCACTACTCCCTCGAAGCTTTTCAACATGGAGGAAACAATGACCTGATTGGTCTGGGTCCCGCCCACCAGAAAATGCACTTGAGCCCCTTTACATCCGCATGCCTTTTTTATCTTCTCCCGTGCGAAAGCACAATAAACATCACTACCATATCCGGATAAAGATTCCAGATTCGTCCTAATAAGTGCCTCCAACACCTTTGGATGGGCTCCTGCTATATAATCACTTTCAAATGAAATCATATTCCTACCTCCGCAATACTCTTTTTTACTATAATAGCTTTTCCTTCAAAAGGCAACTGCCACTTATGCTTCCCTCTTTCAGTTCCAATCCGTTTCAAAGGTTGATAGCCCTCATTTTTTTGTGTATAATGATACTGTTATTTTTACAAGAAATTATCAAAATGAGGTCTATTATGAAACTGCATCCACAGATCAATTTATCAAAAGCATCCAATATACTTAGCTCTATTGCCAATGGAATCTTTTTTGTTTTGCTGACAATCATCCTTTGCGGAGTGGTTTTTATAGGCAACCGTTTAGACTACTATGATGTATGCAAAATCACTTGTCTAATGGACAATTCACTTCTTTTTTTATGTGGCATTGTTCTAATCGGGCTATGGCTCATTGCCGGCATGTTTTTGTCCCGTTTCCCATTTGGACGCATTTGCAATCTGGTAACCAGCCTTCTTCTAGCCCTTGCTTTTGTAGGATTGTATTTTGTGGGTGTGGAAATCTCCAAATGCATCGCTTTTTACAGTGGCTGGGATATGAGTGTTGTTACCGGAAGCGCCTACGACCTTAGTGCCGGTGGCAGCATCGGTGACTTTTTTTACTATTCCGTTTATCCCAATAATATCCCCATTGCTTATTATCTGGGTAAACTCTTCACCTGGGCACGGAATCAGTCCGATTACGCCTACAATGCGGAATTTGTATGGATTCAGACCACTAATATCTTAATATCCGTTGCAGGCTTCGCTTCCTGCATGACCGTAAAAAGAATTACCCAAAGGCTGTTTCCTGTTTTAACTGTTTTCCTGCTCTATGTGGGTTGCGTATTTGTTACCCCCTGGCGAATCATTCCTTATACGGATATGTTTGCCATTGCTTTTCCCATCCTATGTTTATGCTTCTATGTGTATTCCCGGAAGGCTACCGGAAAGCTGCCCCGTTATGCATTTTTTACCCTGGCATGCCTTAGTGCCACTCTGGGCGGTCTTCTAAAGCCCCCTGTATATATCCTGTTGATCACCCTGATTCTGGGAGAACTACTGCACTTCCTCCGGGAAGTTGCAACCTACAAAAAAGAGTTATTTCTGAAAGCACTACTGCTGGTGGGTATTTGCTTATTAACTGTGGGCTACAAAAATCATATTCATACCGCCACCGGCTTTATCCATAATGAAGCCATTTCCGCCACCTATCATCATTATTTCCTGATGGGCCTGAACGAGGAATCCACCGGCGGCTATTATTCACCGGATGTGGCAATCCTGGGGGCTTTTGATTCTGCCAAGGAACGGACCTCCCATGAGATGGATTTGGCATGGGAAAGAATAAAGGAAAAAGGAATTATCGGTTATCCCTATTTCCTGTTCAAGAAGATGGTGATGGTCTTCAATGACGGAACCTTTGGTTGGGGTAAGGAAGGCGGTTTCTTCCTTGGAGAATATCAGCATTTGACTGCTGCCGGCTACGCCCAATTTCTAAGAGATATTTTTTGGCCGGATTTTCTTTATTCAGGACGTTTTAATACCTACAGCCAACTGGTCTGGTTTGTCATTTTAGCCGGCGTTTTATGTAATCTTTTTCATTGTAAGTCCAAGGATTCTTTACTTCATACCACATTGCATGTGGGCTTACTGGGTGTTATACTGTATCTGATGCTTTTTGAAGCAAGAGCGCGATATTTATTATGTTTTCTTCCTCTATGGATTGTGGTGGGAACACTGGGTATGGACGCCCTGTGTGAACATTTGCAGACATGGTACCGGACAAAGAAAAAAGAAACCAACGAATAATATAATAATTTGTGAGGCTACGTTTTATGAAGGAAAAATTGGAACAAAAAAAATCAGAATGGTGGCAAGAGCGAGATATTTTCCTCTTCGCTGCATTGGCAGGCCTTTTATCTCACGCCTATATGATGACCAATAAATTTCCCAATGTGGATGACTATGTATCCATGTTTCATTACGGGCAGGGATATGCTCTGGGACGCTGGTTATTGGCATTGATGGGAAATTTCATGTTCCGCATTGACGGGACCTATAGCCTGCCCTTCTTTAATGGCATGCTTTACCTGTGTACCCTGGTACTTTCCATTACAATATTTCTAAAGCCTTTTTCGTTTAAAAGCAAATGGACAAAACGCATTTTAGCTGCCTTGTTTGTATCCTTCCCTACGGCCACCGCCACCATGGGCTTTATGTTTACTGCTCCCTTCTACGGATTGGCTGTATTATTCATGGCCATTGCATTCTACCTGCTGGTACAATACAAATATGGTTTTATATTTTCGGCTCTACTGGCGTGCTGTTCTCTGGGAATATACCAAGCTTATTGGGGCCTGTTAGCAGGATTTCTTCTTTTGTATCTGATTACATTATGTGTACAAAAAGAATGCTCCTATCGGGATATTATTACCTTAGCACTCAAAAGCTTGATTGCCTTGTTGGCAGGTGTAATTTTCTACCTGATTATCAATAACATCATGTTGCACCTTCAGGGAGTGGAAATGGTACAGTATCAAGGTGCCAGCCAAATGGGATTATTCGATTTATCCCGGATTCCATTGATTTTAAAGAATGCGTATGGTTATTTCTTTGCATTCACTACAGAAAATTATTTATTTGTCACCTGGTATCCTCTTGTGCGAATGGTCATTGCCATCGGATATTTGTTGACTCTCTGCACTCTTTTGTTTACCTGCTTAAGCAAGCAATTGCATGTACTAAAAAAAGTGGGCTGCGCCATTTTTATACTGGTATTTCCCCTGGCGGTAAATTCCATCTATCTATTGTGCAATGATGCAACCTCCGTCCACACGCTCATGTGCTATTCCGTTGTATTGGTATTCTTCATCCCCTTCGTAATGTTACGCGGTGCTATGAACAATACCTCCCGCGACATCCTCTTCCGCACAGCCAAATCGCTCTATCTGGCTGCTGTTCTGCTGGTTACGGTTATTTATGTGCGCTTTGCCAACATCTACTACTTAAATCTGCAGCTGGCTTACGAAGAGAGCTATAGTTTTATGGAAACCCTTTCCACCAGAATTCAGGATACAGAAGGATATGATGACGAATTCCCCATCCTGTTTTACGGTACTTATGATCAAAAGGTCAATCGTAATATCTGGGAGCTGCGCATGGTCAACAATATGTTTGGTACCATTGATGTAAATGATATTATCAATCACTATCTGATCAGACAGGGCTTTTCCAGAATATACCTGGGCAATCAATTTAATGAAACCTTTGATATGAGCGTCATTAACAATCACCCGGTGGAAATCAAGCAAATGCCCTGCTATCCAAACGATGGTTCCATCCGTATAATGGATGAGGTAATTGTTATAAAGTTTTCAGAACCATAGTAATAAAAGGTTCTACAAATCAAAAGGCAATCAAGGAATACACTTCCTGATTGCCTTTTTAGGTAGCTTAAATAATGTTCATGCTTTTAAAATACAGCATTCCGAAGAATACATGTAACCAGAATATTCCCCATGCAATATTAATCAAAACACGTTTCAGTTTCGTATCTGCCTGCTTCCTTTCCAACGCCAGCAAATGCAAGGTAGACGCCATAAACATCAGCAACATACCTGCCATCATGGGCCAGATGAAATCTCCATGACTTAATTTGGAACCTCCCTCTCCCAACAATGCAGCCTCAAAAAATCCAACAATATATCCTACCAATGCCAGCTTACCCATATTATCCTTCAAAAAGAAGCGTACATCGATAAGTATCAGGAACAGGGGGAATGCCATTCCCAACAAAATAGATAGGGTAACATTCTCCGTGAACATGCTCCATACTTCCAGCCACTTGGTAATCATGAATCCGCCATCTGCACCGTAGCTTCCGCCCCAGATAAAATATCCCAGAAAAGCCATCAATACATATGCCAAACCGGGGATGGCACAATAAAACATGTGCAGACAATGCTTGAAATAAGCCGAAGCACTTCCATCCTTCTTGATTATACGCAGAATCCATTGCACCAGCATAATCAATCCCACCGCAGGTACAAACATTTCCGCAAAGGTAGGCTTTGTCATGGCAGAAAAAAGCAATGCCACAGAAAGAAAGATATAGGCTCTCTTTAAGCCTTTCTCCATATTGATGAATACACCCTTATAACTATCATCCTGCTGTTTGTTCCAGATATCATATACAAAACAGAAACACAACATGGCAAAGGGACGCATACTCATCTGTGTAGGATTATGAATGGGATTCATGGAATAGGAACCCAAAAAGCGATCTCCCAAATCCATCCAATAAATGTAAATAGGCTGTAACACAGACAATCCGAATGCAATCAATGCGGCTTTTGCAGTATGCTCTTCCTTTCCGATATACGCTGTAAATCGCAGAATAATCCAATAGGCCACAAAGAATCCCAGCAGAAAGAAAAAAATGGTCATATATGCGGAGGACACCTCCAAAGGAATGCGTAAAATATGGTACAATCCCAATACACCCAAATGCCATAAACAATAGGGCACCGTCTTCCATCCCAGGGTCCAGTCACCACCGGTAAACAAAGGTAAGTAAACATAGGTATGACCATTATAATCCGACAAAAGTGCAGGTAATGCATAAATAACATTATAGTACATCATATATGCCAACAAGATAGCCAGAAGAATGGCCACCAGATGATCTCTTTTCATTTGTTTCACGCTGTAATCCTCCTGCAAAAAACTTGCACATTCTTACATTTCCTATTATGATAATAAATGTACATAAATTATATTACTACATCAGCAAGGAGTTTTCCATGAAAATAGCAAAATTTTTTCTAATAATGTTGATAGCTGTCGCCTTTGTACTGGTTCCTTTACCCAAGGCAGACCTTTTTTTCCGCGTATATTTTATGGATGTAGAAGGTACTACCTGCAATTTGTATTACACCACCCGTTCCTCCAATGCTTTTTCTGCGGAACAGATGATTCCGGCAGATATTGATTATGAACTGGGTCGGGTTACCTTTCAACTGGACAGTGCTCTGGCAGAGGAATTAACCGGTGTACGCTTGGATTTCCCCAATGCGGAGCATCTGGTTTGTATCAATAATGTGACCCTTAGCAGTGCCGGCATCATCCAAAAGCAATTTAATCCCTGTGATTTTTTT
>JAFUKS010000119.1 GCA_017473445.1 Lachnospiraceae bacterium | reverse complement strand
GAATGTAATGCACAAATACCAGTTTGTGGAGCACAAGCACGATTCCTCCAAGCGAATTATCCTGTGGATTACCAAGGAGATGCTGGAACAGCTGGGAGCAGGACAGATGGATTTGACCAGTTGTTTCACTACCGGTGAGTCCTGTGCCTATCATTTCCCTATTTATTATGAGGAGATGCTCCGTGGTTACCTATTGCGGCTGGCCATGTCCGAGACCGCAGAGGAGCTGGAAGGAGCTAAGGAAATCATGGATCGGGGACACCTGACTTTGTTTTTCGGCTACCTAAATTCTCTTTGTAAGCGCAAGGAATACATTTTTGCTAATGAAGAATTGGTCACCCATCCTTTGGTAGAAAAGATAACCCAGTACTGTGATGCCCATATCAGTGAAAAAATCACCGTGGAGGATTTGGCGGAACACGTACACATGAGTAAATACCATTTCCTCCGTAAGTTTAAAGAAATCACCGGTGTAACTGTCCATGCCTATGTCACCAATAAGCGCCTCATCAAGGCCTGCGAGTGTATCCGGGAGGGCATCGGCATCCAGGAGGTCTACCAGGAATGCGGCTTCGCTGACTATTCGTCGTTCCTACGAAATTTCAAAGCGGCCTTCGGCGTCTCCCCGGGTAAGTATAAGGAATACTACCCCGAGTAGGGTTGGGCGGACCGAATGCATAGAAGGGACCATATACACTTTATACGCGGGCACGCTTCCGCTACGTGAAAAATCGTTACGTTACTAAGCTCGAACGTAGCCCCAACAGTACCTCACACTCGTATCTACGCTACGGTGTGAGGTATTATTGTGACTCCGTTATACCTCGCTAAGTAACGACGTTTTTCAAGTACCCGCTTAACAAAGTGTATATGGTCCACTCTATGCATTACGGCTCGGCCTTGGTTACTCGGGGTAGTATCCCGTTCTACATAGGCTCGGCGATGCGGGAGACACCCACATAAATTTCGGAAAGTTCATACCAGGTGGCGGCGTCCACGGTACCGGTGACGGGCAGGTTGAAGATGCCCTGGAAGGTGCGGATTGCGTCAGCAGTGGCTTCCCCATAGATGCCGTCTATGGTAACTGTAGGAAGAGCAGGGTAGTTGCGGGCAATGCGGTTTATCTGGGTCTGTACTTGACGGACACTGTCTCCGGCACTTCCGATGCCCAGAGTATAGCCGGGCCAGGAGAAAGGCACTCCGGAGATAAATTCTGCAGAATTGATGTAAATGTCATTGCCGTAATAGTACCGTAGAATATTGATGGTAGAGTAGCCTTCTTCGCCCAGCTGTTGGGAGCCCCACTGACTCAAACCACGGCAGGTGGTACGTTGACCGTCGCAATAGGATGTAAAAATGGGCTGTATCACGCCGGGCCGGGCCAGATAATTGTTAAATACGGAGTCTACCAGATAGGAGATGTTGTCAAATACATTACGTCCCATAATCCATTTCTGGTCGTAGGCGGTGGAGGAAGTAATGGTAAAATTATATCCACGATTAAAATAGAATTCGGTATACACTCTATTCAGCGTAAAGGACATAATTGCCAGAATATTGGCATAGATGGCACTTTCCGGCCAGGTGGGATAGATTTCACTGCTGGCTACGTTTTTGATATAATCCTTGTATCGTACATAATAGTTGGGGGCTGAAGTATCGTCAGGAAGACCATCATGGACAATAATAAATTCCGGAATAACGACTCTGTTTAGTACGATTTCGCCGGAGTCCGTAATGGGTTTGATTTCCGGTTCGGGGATTTTAGGAGGATAATTCCCGTACAGGGTATGATCCGGAATGTTGATAATTTCTTCTGGTCCCGCGGTGGCGGGCTGCATGGCTACCGCTTGCAGGGATAATACGTTTCCAAGCACCTCCGTGCCCCGGATTTCTACGGTTTCAAAACCGGTAGCGGTAACCCGTACCAGATAGCGGGCATAGGGGATAATATTGTCTGTCGGGTTGTCAATATTGTCCTGAGGGTCCAGGGACAGTGCCACAGAAGGCGCCGGAAGATTGACAATCGGTGCCTGACCGGAGGAGTTGGTGGTGAGCGTTTCTAAAATTGTACCGGGTGTATCCAGACTGCTTATGGTTACGGTTGCTCCTGCAATGGGTCTTTGTTCGCCTGCTACGGTGACACTGACCTTTAGTGCACCGGTAGAGGGAGTATTATTTGTTTCATTGGGCATAAACGGTCCTACTTCTGTTATGGTTTGGGATTAGTATATGTGGGTGGAAAAATTTGGTGAAAGGAAATCTCAAACTTTTATGAAACAAGCTATTGACAAGTGCATTAATGTATTATATCATTAATACAACGATACGTGATAGAATATACATGAAAGGAGGATGCACATGGCTTGGGAATTAGATTCTGACAGACCGATTTATCTTCAGTTAGTTGAGAGAATTCAAATGCAGATTATTGCGGGATATTACCCTCCGGGAGGTAAGCTGCCCAGTGTAAGAGAGATGGCATTGAATGTGGCGGTGAACCCTAATACAATGCAAAAGGCATACGTGGAGCTGGAGCGAGTGGGTTTGATTGTAACCAATCGTACCAACGGACGTACGGTTACTGAAGATGAGGAACTGCTTACGGGTATCCGTAAGAAAATGGCTTCCGAAGAGACAGAATACTTTATCCGTAAACTGAAGGAATTGGGATTTTCCAATGAGGATATTGAAAATTTAATTCATGAAGTGATTGAGGGAGAAGGAAAAGATGAGTGAATTAATCGAACTTACAAATCTGTGTAAATCTTATGATTCCAGATTTTTAGCTGTAAATAATGTAAATCTGAAGCTTCCTAAGGGAAAGATTATCGGTTTATTAGGACCCAATGGTTCCGGTAAGACCACTCTGATTAAAATGCTTACAGGTGTATTGCAGCCTACTTCAGGAGAGATTCTGATCGATGGCAAGCCTGTGGGTGTAGAGAGTAAGGCAAAGGTGGCTTATCTTCCTGACCGTACCTATTTGTCCGGTGGAGAGACCATTCGTCAGATTATTGATTTTTTCAAGGATTTCTACGCGGATTTCAGCGTGGAGAGAGCGGAAGCAATGCTTCAGACGTTAAATATTGATTTGGATAAAAAGGTGAGAACCTTATCCAAAGGTACCAAAGAGAAGGTACAGCTCATACTGGTAATGAGCAGACAGGCAGACCTGTATGTATTGGATGAGCCTATTGCAGGCGTGGACCCTGCAGCAAGAGATTATATCCTACGTACCATTCTGGATAATTACAATCCGGAAGCTACGGTGCTCATATCCACTCACTTGATTTCGGATATTGAACAGGTGTTGGATGAAGTGATTTTTATGCGCTACGGACAACTGGTACTATACACAGCAGTGGATAATATCCGTGAGAAATACGGCAAATCCGTAGATGCTTATTTCAGGGAGGTGTTCTCATGCTAAAGACTTTGATTAAACATGAATGGAAAAGTGTAAGCAAGGTGGGCATCCTGCTGAGTCTTGCAATGGTAGTACTTACCTTCTTGGGCTGGCTGGCATTCCAGACACCCATGTGGAAGTCCATGTACAGTGATGAGATGGCAGATTATACAATGCATTTTGCCGATATTATGAGTATCCTGATGCTGCTTGGATATTTTCTGGCGATTATAGCCATCAGCTATGGATTTATCATTTATGTGGCGATTCATATGTATCGTAAGATGTACACTGATCAGGGATATCTGACCCATACATTACCCGTATCTGCACATCAGTTGGTGGGTAGCAAGATACTGGTGAATGGAATTTGGTATCTCATTATCGATATATTGATGTTGATTTCTATGTTTGTGGTAGTAGTTTCCTTGCTGTTTACTGTATTTAAGGGGTTGGATGTAGATTTCAGTGCTCTTCCCTGGAATGAAATCAAGGAAGGAATTGCAATGGTAGAGGCGGAGATGGGATTCAATCTGGGTAGATTCCTGCTTACCATGATTCTGTTAATGGTGATTGGTCCCTTTACCATGGTGGCCATAGTTATGGGATGTATTTCCCTGGGACAGCTTGCAAAGAGTAATAAGGGTCTGATGGGTTTTGTATGGTATATTGCAGTGAATATGATTATTTCCATTATAGCATATATTGTTCAGATGATCAGTTATGTGGGAGTAATGGATGAACTGTTGGCGGGTTCCAGTTATATGAATTTGGATTCCTTTTATATGGCATCCATCGATTCTACCATAGTACTTACTGCTATTGCATCTGTAATACTCTATTTTGTGGCAGTTTGGATTAACAAGAAAAAGATAAATTTGGTATAGTGAGAAAGTACTACAGTAAAGTGGTTTTCCTTTTGGAAGGAAAGCCGCTTTTTTGTTTGTCATCATTATGAAAATTTGGTATAATAATTTATAATTTGGTGCAAAGTGGGTGATGAAAATGCAGGATGTGATCAATCGCATATTGGATGGCAATTTTGATACGGACAAAGGCTCCCTTTCATTTTCATGTACAAAGGTAGAATGCACCCTCTCTGAGGGAGCTGATTATGAAGGCTCCTTTCGTGTTTTTTCCAAGGACAGTTCCTTTACCACCGGCAAGATTTATTCCACAGATATCCGCATGGAGTGTTTGACACCTACCTTTACGGGCAATGATGAAGAGATTGCCTTTTGTTTTCACGGCAGGGCACTGGCAGAAGATGAGACTGCCAGAGGCACTTTTTATATCATTAGTAACAGGGGCGAATATAATCTGCCTTTTTCGGTATCCTTTGCACCTGCTTCACTGGAGTCCTCCATGGGTACCATCAAGAATCTGTTTCACTTTGCCAATCTGGCAAAAAGTGCATGGGATGAGGCGGTAAAGCTTTTCTACAATCCAGCCTTTGAACAGATTTTTGAAGGAAGTGACAGTCAGTATCTGGAGACATACCGTAGCCTGGCTCAAATTGGCGGTAATGAGCAGAATGTGGAGGAATTCCTCATTCATATCAATAAAAAGCAAAGGGTAGAGTATCTTACCGAAGAAAAGGAAATCGTGCAGGAGGCAGCCGGAGATTTTCTGGAGGTATTGGAAAAGGATTTACATATCGTTAGAAATGGCTGGGGATATACCCGGCTCCATATATCGCTTAGCGGTAATTTCTTATTTACGGAGAAGAGCGAGCTGAGTGATGATGATTTTCTGGGTAATCGTTGCAGATTGCCTATTTTCATTGATGGCAGTCAGTGTCGGCAGGGACGCAATTACGGAATGGTGATATTGCAGAATTCCTTCTTGCGTATGGAGGTGCCTGTAACGGTACAGGTGGGAGTAAATAATGAGGAAATACGCCTGGACCATTCCTATAAGTTGATGGTACAGCGTTTGACCCAGTTGTATATTGGATTCAGACTGAAAAAAGTGTCCACAGGGAACTGGATTAAGGAAACCGGACGGTTAGTAGAACAAATGCTGCTGGTGGATGATACCGGTATTATGCCCAAGCTTTTCCAAATTCAGCTGATGATTACGGAAGAACGCTTTAATGAGGCAGATTGGTTGCTTCGTCATGTGGAAGAGATTATGGAGCAGGAGCCTATTTGGGATGTGCATCGGGCTTATTATTTATACCTGACTACTTTGGTAAATCAGGACCCTGAGTATGTCCGTCAGGTTTGCGAGGAAGTGGAGTTTCTATATCGCCGGAGCGGTTGCTGCTGGCAAATTGCATGGTTGCTTTTGTATCTGAGCAGAGAGTACAACCGTTCTGCCAATGACCGTCTTTTGTTTATTCATGAGCAATATGAAAACGGATGCCGCAGTCCTATTTTGTATCTGGAGGCCCTGGTCCTTTTAAATAATAATCCCACCTTGTTGCGTAAATTGGACGGTTTTGAACTACAGGTATTAAATTTCGGTGTTCGTCAGCAGAATATCGGTGGGGATGTGATTGAACAGATGCTGTATCTCTCCAGCAAAAAGCGGGATTATGAACCGGTGCTTTTGCGGATTTTTATGGCTCTGTGTAAGAAGAAAATGGATTCCCGTCTGGTGCAGGAGATCTGTGCAATGCTGATAAAGGGAGGACTTACCGGTCCTGCTTATCAGGAGTGGTATCGAAGGGGTGTGGAATTACAGCTTCGAATTACCAATTTATATGAATATTTTATGATGTCCCTGGATTTGGAAGAAGAGGATGTGGTTATCCCAAAGACGGCACTGATTTATTTTAATTATCAGAACAATCTGGGATATGAATACACTGCTTATTTGTATCGTTACATATTGGAGCGCGGTGAGCGGATGCCGGATGTACTGGATAATTACCGGATAAGGATGGAACAGTTTGTACTGGAACAGATTATGCGGGAGCATATGAATTCCCATCTGGCAGTACTGTATCAGCACATTCTCAGACCGGAGATGATAAATGCCCATAATGCAGGCGCTTTATCGCGGCTTTTGTTTGCCTGTCAGGTCAAGGTATCAGACAGCAAGCTACGTAAGGTGATGGTACGGGAGCCGGGACGGCAGGCAGTTTTGGAGATTCCTCTGGTGAAGGGGTGTGCCTGGGTTCCCATATATGGCAATGAATATGCAGTTTGCTTTGGAGATTACGCAGGTAATTGCTATACAGACAGTATTTCCTATACCATGGAGAGACTGATGCAGCCTTATGATTATTTGGCAGCATTGGGACGTTTTGCTACCGGTAATCCTGAATTTGAGTTTTATCTCTGCAACCGGGAGGATGAGGAGATTAACGGAAGGAATCTGGAACGTTATTTGCGTGTGTTGGAGAATGCAAATATACAGCCGGCAATCAGACGCAGCATTTGTATGAAGGTACTGAACTATTACTTTGATGCAGATGAAAAGGAAGCTCTCCATACCTATTTGGAGCAAATGGATTTGCAGCACTTTAACCGTAGGGAGCGGAGTGTTGCGGTAAAGTACATGATATTGGAAGGCAAGTACGAACTGGCATATAAGTGGGTAGGCCATTTCGGGCCGGATTTCGTAGAAGTGAAAATGCTGGTACGAATGCTTAGTGCCCTAATGGAAAAGGGACACACAGAAGGCTCCCACATCATGCTTTCTGCCTGTAGCTGTGCCTTTGATAAAAAGAAGTATGACGGAAATATTCTACAATACCTGGTGACCTATTATCATGGCCCTATTCGGGTGATGAGGGATATCTGGAAGGCTGCGGTAGCTTACGAAATAGATTGCAGATACTTATGCGGAGATATTCTGACGCAGATGCTGTATTGCAATGCCTATGTGGGCGAGGAAATGGAAATTTTCCGTTATTATATTTCTCATGGTGGGGAGGAACATCTGGTAACTGCATATATGTCCAGATGCTGTTATGACTATTTTGTTTCAGACAAGCTGGTAGAAGAATGTATTTTCCGCCAGGTGCTGAAACGCTATGAGACGGACTCAAATATACAAAAGATATGTAGATATGCTTTTGTAAAATATTATGCCGAGAATCATGACCGGGTAGATGAGCAGATTTTGACTGTGGCCAAGCGTTTTCTGCTGGAAATGCTGGGTGAAGATATCCGGCTGAATATGATGCGTAGTTATACGGAATTCCCGGATATTATGCTTTTATTGGAGGACCGCACCATAATTGAATATCATGCGGCACCGGATTCATCTGCACGTATTTCCTATTGTATTATCCATGACAGCGGAGAAGCAGAGGAGGAATACAGTGAGTACATGCGGGATATTGTAGGCGGATATTGTGTAAAAGAATTTTTATTATTCTTTGGTGAGAGTCTGCAGTATTATATCAGCGAACAGGAGCAGGGCATGGATGTGATGAAGGAAAGTGCCGTGATTCAAAAGAGTGAAGTAAGTACCGGTGGCGAGGACAGTAAATATCAAATGATTAATGATATTATGCTGAGCTATTCCATGAAGGATTATACTACGATGGATCAGCTTCTGGATGAGTATTATTACAAGGAATATTTAAACAAATGGTTGTTTAAGATTATGTAGAAGGGAGTGAAGGTGTTGAAACTGGGCGGTAGTACAAAATATATTATCGGATATGATTTGTGCCATGACTATGCACAAATCAGTTATTGTCAGTGTGGAACAGACCGGGTGGAAACACTTTCTTCCGTAGTTGGAGAGGATAGCTTTCGCATTCCTACGGCCCTATGCAAAAAGCAGGGGGTAAATCAATGGTTTTACGGGAGTGATGCCCTGAAAAATGAAGGAGAGGGCGGAATCCTAATCGACAATCTTTTGAAGCTGGCGGTGGACGGTGAAATCGTGCTGGTAGATGGGCAGGAATTTGATCCGGTGGCACTACTGACTTTGTTTGTAAAGCGTAGCTTGGGATTATTGTCAAGCTTAGGAGATTCCAAGATAGATTCGCTGGTAATTACCTGTGGTGACATGACCCCCCGGGTGCTGGAAGTGCTGGAGCGGGTAGTAACCGGTATGAAGCTGAAGACAGAAAAGGTTTGTTATATCAGTTATACGGAGAGCTATTACTATTACATGTTGTATCAGCCGCCGGAGCTTTGGAAGTTCAAATCCCTGCTCTTTGATTATCATTGGGGAAGCCGGGAGATGCGTGTGTACCAAATGGAAGGAAATAAGCGTACCACTCCTGTGGCAGTATTCATTGAGCATGAGAACTACCGATTGGAGTTTGCACCCATGGTAGGAGCGAATGAGGAAATTCCCGGTGCTCAGAAGGAACGTCTGGATCAGCAGTTTTTCGGTCTGGCCCGCCAGCTGGGATTAAACCAGATGATTTCCTCCGTATATCTGATAGGAGAGGGCTTTAACGGTGATTGGATGCAGGAATCCCTGCGCTATCTGTGCAAGGGAAGAAGAGTGTTCCAGGGAAATAATCTTTACAGTAAAGGTGCCTGCTATTATATGCTGGAGCAGATGCAACCCAGTGAAGCGGGGCAGACTAATATTCTGTTGGGACAGGACAATCTGAAAGCTAACATCGGTATGAATATCTACCGACAGGGAGAGGAGTCTTATCTGGCACTTTTGGATGCGGGTACCAAGTGGTTTGAGGCCAAGGGCAGTGTAGAGTTTTATTTACAGAATGGTAATGAGGTGGAATTGTTGATTACGCCCCTGATGGAGCGGAAAGGCAGCATTGCCAAATTGCCCTTGCGGGAATTGCCCGGAGAAATCAGCAGATTAAAGATGGATTTGTATTTTAAAGCAGAAAATATATTGGTGGTGCAGATAGAAGATTTGGGATTTGGTGCCATCAGACCTGCTACCGGAAAGCTGTGGCAGGAGGAACTGAGAATCTTTTAACAGGAGTGAAATAAGCCGTGCGAGCAAGTATTTGTGTGGGCAATTATGCAAAAACTCCATATGTGATTGATGAGCTGGGGGTATCCGTGTATTGCATGGAGGAGCTGTGTTATCTGCTTAAGGAAAATGCCTTTTTGCTGGATATTTCCCTGATGAAGGATGCATTGGTAAATTGGATTGGGAGAGAATGCGGACTGACAGAATTGGCCCATGCACTCCATCCCATGGTCCACCGACAGGGCTCTTTAAGTGCCTTTGTATTGACCATTCTCCGGTACACGGGGCTTTATGACGGGACCTTGCTGGATAATGTGGAAGAGGTATTAAAGCGTGGCTCCGGACTTAGCAGTATCGAACGGCGCAAGGGCCAGGTGGATTGTCTGATTGAGCGAGGCAAATATGTGTCAGCCATAAAGGGATACAATCATTTACTTTCCAAGTGGCAGGAGGATGAGCGCAGTGGCAAAAAGGTGCCGGGGAACAATATTTATGCAGCCATTTTACATAACAAGGGCATTGCATTGTGCGGAATGATGCGGTATGAAAAAGGGGCTGAGTGTTTTCGGGAAGCCTATGAGGCAGAGCCTGTGGCAGAGCATTTGTCGGCACTTATGGCAGCCAGCCGATTGTATTTGGATGATCAGGAGTATGTGTCCTTTCTGCAGCATTATCCGGAAGGGTATGATATATCGTTGGAGCTGGAGAGACAGTTGGAACAATGTAAAGAACTTTGGAAGCAGCAACCGGAGTATTTGCTTTTAGAGGAACGCAAGGAAAGTCATAACAGCAATGAGGTGCAACGTTATTATAAGGAAAGCGATAGAATTATGAAATCCATCAGGACGCAATATCGTTTTCATATTAGTGAATAGAGGATTTGCAGATGAGTTTTTGGCAAAAGCTTTTCAAACGAAAGAAAAAGAAAACCGAGCAGCCGGATAACTGGGAGCAGGTGGTATATTTACGGGATGATGTGAATTTCCGGGATCCGCAGCAGCGTAGCAGTTATGTTACGGAATGCTTAGAGCAGATAGCAGATGCGTCAAGGGAAATTCGTCTGCTTACAGAGGATTACAATCGAATTACCGCCAGTTTGATGGATTTGGACGAGGTGGATGCAATTCCTGAGGAAGAACGGGAAGAGTTGAATCTGAAAGCCCAGAAGCTGGTGACCTTGGAGCAGGAACGCCTGTCCTATCAGAACAAGAAAAATCGGATGTCCGATGGTGAGTATCAGGCCATAAAGGACCGGGAAGAAGAAATAACAGAGGGTATCGGAAAGATACGGGAATGCGAGAAATACGCAGTGCTGGTAAAGCAGGATTTACAGCGGCTTACCGGAGAGCGTCATGCCTATGCTTACAGACGGGAGGAACTCTACGGAATACTTGCCAATCTGAAAAACATAGCAGTTATTTTTGTGGCGGCACTGGTATTGTGTATGGTAATGCTTTTGATTTTGCAATTTGGGTTTGAAATGGATACCTATCTGGGATATTTCCTGACTGTAGCAGTGGCAGCCATTTCACTGACGGTACTTTGTGTGAAATATTTGGATGCCGACCAGGAACGTAAGCGGGTGGAAATCAGTATCAATAAGCTGATTCAATTGCAAAACAAGGTAAAAATCCGTTATGTAAACAATACCAATCTGTTGGAGTTTTTGTGTGTAAAGTATCATACCACAGGTGCAAATGAACTGGAGAAGCAGTGGAAACGTTACCAACAGGAAAAGGAAGATAGGAAGCAGTTTGCAGAGGCAGAGGCTAAGATTGAGTACTATCGTAAGCAACTGATGAGTCAGTTGTCAAATTATCATATTTCCGATGCTTACCGCTTCGTCAGTCGCCCGGAAAGCTTGTTGGATCCTAAGGAAATGGTGGAGAACCGGCATGACCTGATCCAAACCAGGCAGCAGCTGCGCAAGCAGCTGGAATATAATCAGGAAGTGGCTGATACGGCACGGAAAGAGGTGCTTGTGGTGGTGGATACCTACCCGGAATACCGTCAGGAAATAATGGATTTGGTAGATATTTACGATAAAAGAGAGGATTAGTCGATTGACTTTTCCATCTACCCATGATACCATTTCAAATGGTCGCAAATTAGTAAGTTAGTACGTTACGATACTAAAGTAATGGGCTGCTTCAGTTTGTTATATTATGTGCAAATGCACGGAAAGAGGTATATTATGAAGAAATTAGTAGCATTGGCTGCATCTTTGGTACTTGCAATCAGTATGTTGGCAGGTTGTGGTGCAAAGGATGAAAACACTTTTACAGTTGGTTTTGATGCAGAGTTCCCTCCCTATGGCTATCGTGATGAGGCTACAGGTGAGTACGTGGGTTTTGATTTGGACCTGGCACAGGAAGTGGCGACCAGAAATGGTTGGACCTTAGTAAAGCAGCCTATTGATTGGAATTCCAAGGATATGGAATTATCCTCCAAGGCAATTGATTGTATTTGGAATGGCTTTACCATGAACGGACGTGAGGAGCTGTATACTTGGTCTCAGCCCTATGTGGACAATAGTCAGGTGTTTGTGGTTGCCAGTGATTCCGGTGTGGTAAGCAAGGCAGATTTGGCAGGCAAGGTGGTAGCAGTACAGAAGGCTTCAGCGGCATTATCTGCATTAAATGACGAAGAAAATGCTGACAACATTGCCCTGAGAGATTCCTTTGAGGATTTGATTGAGTATGCAGATTACAATACTGCATTTATGGATTTGGAGCAGGGCGCAGTGGATGCAGTTGCAATTGATATCGGCGTAGCACAGTTCCAGATTGAGAAACGTGAAGCAGGCGCATTTGTAATGCTGGCCGGCGAGGATAATCTGCTGGCCGTAGAGCAGTACGGTGTAGGCTTCCTGCTTGGAAATACCCAGCTACGCGATCAGGTACAGAAGACCATTGATGAGATGGTGGCAGACGGTACCTTCATGAAGATAGCAGAAAAGTGGAACCTTACCGACAGCGTTTGTATCGGTAAATAATCAGAAAGGTATTTACTTTAAATGGACTTTTTTACTTTGGTTACCCAATTGGCAGAGGGATTTATACTGACGGTGGAGATATTTGTACTTACTCTATTGTTTTCACTCCCTCTGGGTATGATTGTGGCATTTGGAAGAATGTCGAAAAACACCATTATCAGAGGAATTGCAAAGGCATACATATCTATCATGAGAGGTACGCCTCTGATGCTGCAGATTATTGTAGTATATTTTGCCCCTTACTATGTATTCGAACTCCAAATGGGACGGGGATATCGTTTCCCCGCGGTGATTATTGCATTTGCAATTAATTACGCTGCATATTTTGCAGAAATATACCGTTCCGGTATCGAATCCATGCCGGTAGGGCAGTATGAGGCGGCTGAAATTTTGGGATACAGTAAGTCCCAGACCTTCTTTAAGATAATTTTGCCCCAGGTAATCAAGAGAGTCCTTCCTTCCATTACCAATGAGACCATTACATTGGTAAAGGATACTTCCATGGCGTTTACCATTTCCGTGGCAGAAATGTTTACCATAGCACAGGAAATCAGTGCCGGTTCCACCAGTATTATGCCATTGATGGTAGCGGGTGTGTTCTACTACATATTTAATCTGATTGTAGCTACTGTTATGGAGTATCTGGAAAAACGCTTTGCGTACTATCGTTAATCCGATAGGCAGAGCTAATTGGTTTCGGAGAGTTTGGTTATGGAAAGACAAGAGATATTGTTAGAAATGAATCATGTAGAAAAGGCCTTTGACGGCAATGGGGTCTTGGAGGATATTTCCCTGCAGGTGCGGGAAGGAGAAGTGGTATCCATTATTGGTCCCTCCGGTTCCGGTAAGTCTACCTTGCTTCGTTGTGCCACTCTTTTAGAGAAAATGGACGGCGGAGAATTGATTTATTTGGGAAAGCATGCATGCCGTCAGGAGCAGGACAAAGCGGGTAATTCTTACTGTTCCTATGCGTCCAAGGCAGAACTTAGGGAGATTCGGAAGAGCTTTGGTCTGGTATTCCAGAATTTTAATCTTTTTCCTCATTATTCGGTACTTAAGAATATTATTGATGCTCCCATGAGTGTGGATAAGGTATCCAAGGCGGAGGCTATTGCCAGAGCGGAGAAGCTTTTGGCACAGCTGGGCCTGGAGGATAAGGCAGACAGTTATCCCTATCAGTTGTCCGGGGGACAACAACAACGTGTATCCATTGCAAGAGCACTGGCTTTGCAACCGAAGATTCTATTTTTCGATGAGCCTACCAGTGCATTAGACCCGGAGCTTACCGTAGAGGTATTGAAGGTAATCCGTCAGTTGGCCAAGGAGCATATGACCATGATTATTGTGACCCACGAGATGCAGTTTGCCCGTGAAGTGTCAGACCGTATTATATTTATGGAGCAGGGAGTGATTGTGGAACAGGGTTCCCCTGATGAAATCTTTGCTACGGACAATCACCGCGTTAGGGAATTTATTGGAAAAATGAACGCGTAAATGAAGAAAATATGGCACAATGTATAAAAATGCATTGTGCCATTTTTGTTTGGTTGATTTCTGAAAAGCTGTGTTTTATAATCATAGGGTGGCAGCAGAGTTGAAACTTGAAAATGCTAGGATATAGATAATAGGAGAAAAGATATGGGTGGATTTTTTGGCGTAGCATCTAATGAAGACTGCGTTTTTGATTTGTTTTTTGGAACGGACTATCATTCCCATTTGGGAACCAGACGTGCGGGAATGGCTGTATACAGCCGGGAGAAGGGATTTGCAAAAGCCATCCATAGTATTGAAAATTCTCCTTTCCGTACTAAATTTGATAAAGATTTTGGCCAGTTGAAGGGACAAATAGGTATCGGTTGTATTTCTGATTATGAACCGCAGCCCATTGTGGTGCGTTCCCATCATGGTACCTTTGCCATTACTACTGTTGGTAAGATTAATAATACAGAGGAGATTTTAAAGGAACTAACCGGCAAAAAGAATTTACAGTTTTACGAAATGAGCAATGGGGATATTAATCCTACAGAACTGGTAGCAGCACTGGTGAATCAGAAGGACAATCTGATTGAGGGTATACGGTATGCCCAGGAGCGTATTGAAGGTTCCATGACGATGCTGGTAATGACTCAGGCAGGTATCTATGCTGCCAGAGATAAGCTTGGCAGAACTCCTGTAGCTATCGGTAAAAAGGATGGTGCCCATTGTGTGGCTTTTGAAAGCTTTGCCTACTTGAATTTAGGATATCAGGAGGAGCGTCAGTTGGGGCCCGGTGAAGTGGTAGTAGTGACCCCCGATTCCGTACACACGCTGGTTAAACCCGGAACGGATATGAAGGTTTGTACCTTCCTGTGGGTGTATTATGGTTATCCCACCTCATCCTATGAGGGTGTTAGCGTAGAGAAGATGCGTTGTGATTGCGGTGCTATGTTGTCTGAGCGGGACGATGTAAAGCCTGATATTGTGGCCGGTATACCGGATTCCGGCTTGGCCCATGCCATTGGCTATGCTAATCGTTCCGGCATTCCTTTTGGAAGGCCCTTTATCAAATATACGCCCACCTGGCCCAGATCCTTCATGCCTACCATTCAGACTCAGCGTAATCTGATTGCAAAGATGAAGCTGATTCCGGTACATGATATGATTCAGGATAAGAGTCTGCTTCTTATCGATGATTCTATTGTAAGAGGTACCCAGTTGGGCGAGACCACAGAATTTTTATATCAAAGCGGTGCTAAGGAGGTTCATATCAGACCTGCTTGCCCTCCTATTATGTTTGGTTGTAAGTATTTGAATTTTTCCCGTTCTTCTTCAGAGATGGACTTAATTACCAGAAGAGTATTAAAGGAAATTGAGGAAGAGTGTAAATGTGTCAATCTGATGGATTATGTGGACCCCGATACCCCTGAGTATGCAGATATGGTGGAACGTATCCGTCAAAAATTGAATTTTACTTCCCTGAAATTCCAGAGATTGGATGATATGATTAAGGCTGTAGGTCTTGACAGATGTAAGCTTTGTACGTATTGTTGGGATGGCAAAGAATAGGGAAACAGTGGTTTCCCTATTCTTACAAATATGCCTCCGGCATATTTGAGATGCAATTTTTGCATAGCAGAAACTTGCGAAACTGTGCCTCCGGTATATTTGTGGGCTTGCGTAAAGCGAAAGGTTTATTATGATCAAAAACATTATTTTTGATATCGGAAATGTGTTGGCAGATTTTCGGTGGAAGGAATTCCTCGTAGAAAAGGGCTTTGATGAATCTATAGCGCAGCGGATTGGCGATGCTACGGTAAATACCCCTACCTGGGCGGAACTGGACCGGGGGGTATGGAGCTTCGAGCAGCTGATGGAGGGTTTTATTGCCAACGACCCCGAGATAGCTGGGCTGATAAGGGAGGGTTTTACGGATATGTCCGGTATGGTAACGATTAAGGACTATGCCTGCCGGTGGGTACAGGATTTGAAAGCAAGGGGCTTTCATGTGTACTATTTGTCCAATTTTTCCCGCAAGGTAGAGAAGGAATGTGCGGACAGTCTGGCATTTATACCATTGATGGATGGAGGGATTCTGTCTTATCGAGAGCAGTTGGTAAAGCCGGATGAGGCTATTTACCGTTGCCTTTTGAAACGGTACAACCTTCAGCCCAAGGAATGCATTTTTTTAGATGATACTGCGGTGAATATTCAGGCAGCTAATGAACTGGGTATCCACGGTATTGTGTTTGAAAGCAAAGAACAAGCAATGCACGATATAGAGCAAATTATTAGTGGAAATGAATGATAGAAAGCAAGTATAGTATCACTAGATGCTTGCTGTATCTGCAGGTGTACATGTATTGAAAGGAAGAAGTATATGGATAATTTTCAGTTTTACAGTCCCACAGAATTTGTATTTGGTATGGATACCGAAGGCCAGTGCGGAGCTTATGTGAAAAAATATGGTGGTACCAAGGTGTTGGTACATTACGGTTCCCAGTCTGCGGTAAAATCCGGTTTGCTGGGGAGAGTGACCACATCCTTGGAGCAGGAGGGAATTCCCTATGTAACTCTGGGTGGTGTACAACCTAATCCCAGAGATACCTTGGTATACGAAGGTATTGAATTGGTGCGTAAGGAAGGTATCGATTTTATTTTGGCAGTAGGCGGAGGATCTGTTATTGACTCTGCCAAGGGTATTGCGGTAGGAGTACCCTATGAAGGAGATTTTTGGGATATGTATTCCAGAAGTGTACCCGTAAAGGCAGCACTTCCTGTAGCTACGGTATTAACCATTGCGGCAGCCGGTAGTGAAGGCTCTTCTTCCTCTGTAATTACCAAGGAAGAGGGAATGCTGAAAAGAAGTATTGGTTCCGATTTGATTCGTCCCCGATTCTCTATTTTAAATCCTCAGCTGACCTGTACGTTGCCTGCATACCAGACTGCATGCGGCGCTACAGACATTATGGCGCATGTATTTGAGAGATATTTCACCAATACGAAGGAAGTGGAAATTACCGACCGTTTATGTGAGGCAGTACTTTGCACCATGGTAAAGGAGACTCCCAGGGTCATTGCTGATCCCAATAATTATGAGTCACGTGCCAATATTATGTGGGCAGGTACCATTGCTCATAATAATATTGTAGGTGTAGGCAGAAGCCATGATTGGAACAGTCATGGCTTAGAACACGAGCTGTCCGGACTTTATGATGTGGCTCATGGTGCCGGTTTGGCAGTTATGATGCCTGCATGGATGGATTATGTATATCACCACGACATAATGCGTTTTGCCCAGATGGCAGTGAGAGTATTTGGTATTCCTATGAACTTTGAGAACCCTGAGGATACTGCATTAAAGGGTATAAAGGCATTTAGAAAGTTCCTGGTGGAAATTGGTATGCCTATTAATTTTGAACAGCTGGGAGCCAAAAAAGAGGACATTCCGGTGCTGGTAGAGAAATTAGGTATCGGCGAGGGAACCAGAGGCGGATTTGTAACCTTGGATAAAGCGGCAGTGACTAAGATTTATGAGATTGCAGCAGATGCGACTTTGTAATAAAAGTAAGTAGCTAACCAGAAATAGTAATGGCACATGAGAGAATTCGTTAGAACTATCTTATGTGCCATTTTCAGTTTGACGGAAATGTAAAAGGAATTTAGTTTTCTTTATCAGTTGTATCCGGCTGATTTATCCCCATATTCAGATTTATATCAGCAAAGGTTTTTTTCTGGGTTAGCTTACCATACATCCACACATAAATCCATATGAGAAAGGGAATGCAGAAGGATGCAATCAGGCATACCCGGAACAAATCACCGGAAGAGGTGGGGTCAAAGATGGCCGCCAGTAAGGTTACCAGGTATAGCAGTACCAGGATTACTACACCGCCCATGGCAACAATTTGCTTGGAAGTTACTTTTTTCTTTTTATCGTTACTTTGTGTGGTCATATTTCCTCTCATTCTGTCGCAATGGCGACTCCTTGGTTTACGCAAATATCATAACAGAAGAATGTTCTTTTGGCAAACGAATGATAGAAAAACCTTTGGGAAAATTCACTTTTTGGTTGTTTTACTGGATAAACTGTTATATACTATCAGTTATGAAATACTTTATAGTAAGGAAGGTATCAAAATGGCATTATTAGAGCAGTGGAGAAAAGTGGCCTATAATGAGCAGACCGGCAAGGATATGCTGCAGAGATTATGGACCGCATATTTTAATGATGAGCAGGCGATTTACGCAGAACTTTTAAAGAATCCTGATGAGGTAGTGACCGGTACCGTAAAGGAACTGGCAGAGAAATTTAATGTAAAGATTATGACCATGACCGGTTTTCTGGATGGTATTAATGACAGCTTGATTAATCCTAACCCCATCGAGGAGATGGAAGAGGATACTGTAGTAAACCTGGGCTTTGACAAGGCACTACTTTACAAGAACATGGTAGCTGCAGAGGCTGACTGGTTGTACAATCTGGAAGAGTGGAACGATATTTTTGATGAAGCTACCAGAAAGGCACTGTACAAAGAGCAGAAGTCTTCTACTACTATTGTAAAAGAGGACAAGGTATATCCCAACGATCCCTGTCCATGCGGTAGCGGGAAGAAGTACAAGAAGTGCTGCGGTAAGAAATAGGAGATAAGGGTTTATTTTGAAAGGGTTCGCTTGCGGACTCTTTCTTACAATGAATAAAGTTGAGAGGGAGCCTTAAGGATACTCTTAAGGATACCATTAGAAGGGAGCTATCATGAAGAAATTAGAAGAATACGTAGGAAGTATACCGGATTTCCCCGAGGAGGGTATTATTTTCCGTGATGTGACCAGTGTACTGCAGGATGCAGAGGGTTTGCATCTGGCCATTGATACCATGCAGGAGCTGATTGCAGACTTGGAATATGATGTGGTGGCAGGTCCTGAATCCAGAGGCTTTATCTTTGGTACCCCCATTGCATATAATAACAGAAAGCCCTTTGTACTGATTCGTAAGAAAGGTAAGCTCCCCTGTGAAACTGTAGAAAAGAGTTATGCACTGGAATATGGCCAGGCTACCATTGAGATGCATAAGGATAGTATTAAGCCCTGTCAGAGAGTACTTATTGTAGACGATTTGATTGCTACCGGTGGTACCACCAAGGCCATGATTGAATTGGTAGAATCCTTAGGTGGTATTGTAGTAGGTGTCGTAGTATTAATGGAATTAGCCGGCCTGGAGGGACGTAAGCAGCTGGAAGGATATCGTCTGGATGCGGCAATTGTTTATCCGGGCAAGTAGGGAAATCTCAAAATATTAAGGCATGGAGTGACCTATATGACAGAAGAAAAGAAGGATGTCGTTTTTTACGATGGGACAATGATTAAATCGCGTGAATTTGTAGCTCCCGAGGATTTATACAGGGAACTTATTAATCGTGTCCAAAAATATCATCCCAGCGACGACATTACTAAGATAGAACAGGCATATAGAATAGCCAGTGATGCGCATAAGGACCAGGTGCGTAAGTCCGGAGAACCCTATATCATTCATCCTTTGAATGTGGCGATTATTCTGGCAGATTTGGAATTGGATAAGGAGACCATCATAGCAGGTATTCTTCATGATGTAGTAGAAGATACCATTATGACGGAGGAAGATTTGACCAGGGAATTTGGTGCGGATGTGGCACTTTTGGTGGATGGTGTGACCAAGCTGGAGCAGCTGCCTCTTACAAGCAACAGCACGGATCAGTCCGATGCCAAGCTTGAGATGCAGGCAGAGAATCTGCGTAAGATGTTCCTGGCCATGGCCAAGGATATCCGTGTCATTATGATTAAATTGGCAGACCGTCTGCACAATATGCGTACCTTGAAATACCAAAAGCCTGAGAGCCAGCAGCGAATAGCTAAGGAGACCCTTGAGATTTACAGTCCCATTGCCTCCAGACTGGGTATCAGTAAAATTAAAATTGAATTGGACGATTTATCCTTGAAATATTTGGAGCCGGATGTTTATTACGATTTGGTAGATAAAATCGCTGTTCGTAAGAGCGTGCGGGAGAGTTACATTCAGAGTATCGTAGAAGAGGTTCGGGAACATATTGAGAATGCAGGCATTCCCGCTAAGATTGACGGACGTGTAAAGCATTTCTTCAGTATCTACAAAAAAATGAAGAATCAAAATAAGACCCTGGACCAGATTTACGATTTGTTTGCGGTGCGTATTATCGTGGACAGTGTGAAGGATTGTTATGCGGCCCTGGGTGTCATCCATGAAATGTATAAGCCCATACCGGGACGTTTCAAGGATTATATTGCCATGCCCAAGCCTAATATGTACCAGTCCCTGCATACTACGCTGATTGGTAGTACCGGTCAGCCCTTTGAGATACAGATTCGTACCTTTGAGATGCACAAGGCAGCAGAGTACGGTATCGCCGCCCACTGGAAATATAAGGATGCTTCCGATGGTAAGAAGGTGGAGGCCCAGGAAGAGGAAAAGCTGGTATGGCTTCGCCAGATTCTGGAATGGCAGCAGGATATGTCCGACAATAGGGAATTTATGAACCTCTTAAAGAGCGATTTGGACCTGTTTTCTGAGACTGTATACTGCTTTACGCCCACCGGTGAGGTAAAGAACCTGCCTGCAGGATCTACTCCTATTGATTTTGCGTATAATATCCACTCTGCAGTGGGCAATAAGATGGTTGGCGCCCGGGTCAATAATAAGCTGGTAACCATCGATTATCAGATTAAAAATGGTGACCTGGTAGAGATTATCACCTCCCAGAATGCCAAGGGACCCAGCCGTGACTGGTTGAATGTGGTAAAGAGTACCCAGGCCAAGAATAAAATTAACCAGTGGTTCCGTAATGAACTGAAGGAGGATAATATCTCCCGAGGCAAGGAGCTTTTGAGTATCTATTGTAAGTCTAAATCATTGGTGCTGTCCAATCTGTTAAAGCCCGATTATATGGAGCCTGTTCAACGTAAATATGGTTTCCGGGATTGGGAAAGTGTGTTGGCTGCTATCGGCCGCGGTGCATTGAAAGAGGGCCAGGTAGCCAATAAGCTTCAGGAACACTATGATAAGGACCATAAGAAGGAATTGACCAATGAGGAGGTATTGGCAGCCATTGAGGAATCCATGGCTGCAGCAGCAAATAAACCTGCTCATATGAAAAATAAAGGTGGCATTGTGGTAAAGGGTATAGCGGATCTCTCCGTAAGATACTCTAAATGCTGTTCCCCCGTGCCCGGAGATGAGATTGTGGGCTTCGTGACCAGAGGCAGAGGCGTATCCATTCATCGTACGGATTGTGTAAATGTGATTAATCTGCCGGAAATTGAGCGTGCACGTCTCATAGATGCAGAATGGCAGGCACAGGAGCAGAATGGTTCTGAGAAATATGTGGCAGAGATTCAGATTTTTGCTCACAACAGACATGGTCTGCTGGCGGATATTTCCAAGGCCTTGACGGAGAAGGATATTAATATCCTGTCTATGAACACCCGTACCAATAAGCAGGGTATGGCTACTCTCCAGACTACCTTTGAGATATCCGGCAGAGAGGAACTGAATCGAATTATTGATAAATTACGTGGTGTAGATAGCGTAATTGATGTGGAAAGGGCGATAGGCTGATGTCAGAAATTAAAATTGGAAGAATGGTACTGGGTGTGTGTGGTACCAATACCTATTTTTTGTATCGGGAAGGGTGCTCCGATGCGGTGGTGATAGACCCTGCTGATAAGGGAGACAAAATTAATGCTTCACTGGAGCAGAATGGTTTTACGGTAAAAGCGATTTTGCTGACCCATGGCCATTTTGACCATATCTGGGGTGTGGAAGGGATGAAAGCAGCCACCGGGGCATTGGTATATGCCAATGAAGCGGAGGCAGAGGTGCTTTCGGATGCAAATAAAAATGTGTCTGCCCAGGTCCATCGTCCCTGTACCTTAGAGGCTGATGAATATCTAAAGGATGGTCAGGAAATTACCCTTGCAGGTATTACCTTCCGTATGATAGCTACTCCGGGGCATACCGCCGGAGGATGCTGTTATTATGTGGAGGAAGCAGGATTCCTCATTTCCGGTGATACTTTGTTTCAGGAGTCCGTAGGTCGGACCGATTTTCCCACCGGTAGCATGGGTACCTTGGTCCGTTCTATTAAGGACAAACTATTTGTATTACCGGGGGATACCAAAGTATATCCCGGACATGGTGACAGTACCACCATTGAGCATGAGCAGAAGTATAATCCCTTCTGCGGATAAAGAATCTAAGTCCATCCTTGGAAGTTTTCCGCAGGAAAGCTGCTGAGGATGGATTTTGTGTGGAGAGCGTATGATAGTAGAAGTAAATTTGGAAAGCTTTGAATATGATATTCATTCCTTGGTAAAGGCCTTTTGGTCCCAGGAGGAGGTACAGGTGTTGACCCCTGCCACTTCTGCTGTAAAGAGGGCACAGTTGGAGCCGGAGATAGGTATATGTGTAAAGGTAATGCAAGACCGGGGTGAGATTTCCATCGGACAACAGGCATATCTGTGGGAATGTAATCCCGGAGAGAATTTGTCACAGAATCCGGTGGAGTTTAAATTGGCTTTTAAGCGGTTTTTCTATGAAACTCTATGTGAATATACCGGCAAGACTTTGCCCTGGGGGAACCTGACCGGTATCCGTCCTACCAAGCTGGCCTATGCTATGCTGGAGGAGGGTATGACTGACGAGGCTATTGTAGTGAAATTGCAGGAGCAGCATCTGGTCAGTGAGGAAAAGGCATTACTTAGCATCGATATTGCCAGAAGAGAGCGGGAGCTCTTATCCGGCATTCATTATGAGGGTGGCTATAGCCTGTACATTGGCATTCCTTTTTGCCCTACCACATGCCTGTATTGCTCCTTTACTTCCTATGCCATTGGTGCTTACCGGAAGGAAGTGGACCGGTATGTGGACTGTGTCATCAAGGAGATGGAATATGTGTCCAAGGCTTATGCCCATAAGATATTGGATACGGTGTATATCGGCGGTGGTACGCCTACCACCTTAGAGCCCCATCAGTTGGATAGACTGCTGAGTAAACTGAAAGAGCTGTTTGATTTCTCCACGGTTAAGGAATTTACGGTGGAGGCAGGCAGAGCAGACAGTATTACCAGAGAGAAGCTGGAGGTGCTGAAAAAGCACGGCGTAGGCCGTATTTCCGTAAATCCCCAGACCATGAAACAGGAGACTCTGGATATCATCGGCCGAAAGGCTTCCGTAGAGCAGGTGCTGGAGGCCTATGCCCTGGCCCGGGAAGTGGGCTTTGACAATATCAATATGGACCTAATCTTAGGTCTGCCCGGAGAGATGGAAGAGGATGTACAGCATACCATTGATAAGGTGGTAGAGCTGGCACCGGATAGCTTGACAGTACATTCCCTTGCTATTAAGAGAGCCTCCAAGCTGAACCAGTGGATAAAGGAGCATGGGGTAGAGACTCTGAACAATACGGATACTACTATGGAGATTGCTGCCGAGGGTGCTAAGAGAATGGGCATGGAGCCCTATTACCTGTATCGCCAGAAAAATATGTCCGGTAATTTCGAGAACGTAGGCTACGCCCTGCCTGGTAAATTCGGTATCTACAATATCTTAATCATGGAAGAAAAGCAGACCATTCTGGCATTGGGAGCGGGCAGCATTTCCAAGCTGGTATTTCCCGATGGACGCATCGAACGGAGTGACAATATCAAAGACGTGAAGCTGTACATGGACAAGATTGATGAGATGCTGGAGCGCAAGGCGGCGTTATTTGCGTTGGAGGAGTAACAAAACCAAAAAAATGAAAATAATGAAGGCAGTGCCGAAAATCAGCACTGCCTTTTCTAATAGATGTATTTGCATATTACGCTTGGTTGATTACATCTCCATTGGCATTAAAGGTGATAGAGGTCTGATTGCCATTGGCATCATATTGATAATCAGTCCAGAATACAAGTTCATCGTTAGCATTATAGTAGGTATATTTGAGATTTCTTCCATTGGAATCATATTCAAATGTAGCCCAATTCGTCAAGACATTCTGTGCATTATATTCATATAATTTAATACGATTTCCATCAGCATTAAATTCATAAATAGTACATTTATTCAAATTACCTTCCGCATCGTATTGATAGGTGGTTTCCTTAAGAATGTTTCCGTTTGCATCAACCTCATACTCAAATGCATTATTGACGGTGATATTGCCGGCTGCATCATATTGGATATACTTTATTGGCTTTTGGTTGGGGTTATATTCATATACTGTTTTACTGCCGTTACTGTGAGTAGTGGTTGCCTTGATTCTATTTCCGTTGCCATCGTATTCATATGCTGAGGAACTGGTCATATTACCGGAAGCATCATATTCTACACTGGTAATCTGATTGAATGATTGGTCATAGGTTAATACGCTGATGGTTCCATTTGCCCAGTATATGGTTTCCTTGTTTACATAGAAACCGAAATCAAGGGGGGCATATTCAGATTCGGTTCGATTACCATCCCAATAGATGCAACTCTTTATACAGACTGAATCACTATATTCAGACCAGGAGGTCACATTACCAGCGTTATCATATGCGATTTCTTTAACTTTTTCCCCATTTTTATATTGATATTCAAGGTAATCTTTAATTGAACCATCAGTATTATAGTTGACTTGTTTTATTTTATTTCCTTCATTGTCATATTCATAGGTTGTCCAATGTAGTAAGGTAGTTCCTGTTAGGTCATAGTTTTCTGTTTTCATTACTCTACCATTTTCGTAAGTACTGATAAACACCATACCTTGATTCCCTACGTTGTAGTTATAACTTTCTGTGACTTGATTAGAGGTATCATATTCATAGGAAGACCACCATAACATGTTGCCGGAAGCATCATAATAGGTTTCTTTAATGAGATTATTTTTACTATCACAAATAAATTCCCACCAACTACCATCTCCCTGTTTGTTAATACTAGTGGTATTCCCGGGCTGGTCAGTATTATCCGTTGTAGGGGGCTGGGGCTTTTCTATTTCCGCCTGCCGCTTTTCTTCCTCCTGCTTTACCTGCTGATATTCTTTAGAAGCTTCCTTGCGTTCCTCTTTCATGCCATAAGTCTGGTAATGCTCAGCGATTGCCACATAATCATTGCCGAAGGCTTCTTCAATATCCTCATAAGCAGATACATAAGCAACAATATCAAAATCAGTTCCGTTGTCCCGGTTTTCTTTGATTCCATAAGTAAAGAAATGCTCTACATAGGAGTCCCAGTTATCCCCGAATGCATTGTCTAAGTCTGCATATTTTTCGCGGTATTCCACAACATTAATAATGGGATTTGCGTTCCGGCCCTCAGATAATCCATATTTCAAAAAGTGCTGGAAGAGTGCTTCTTCGTCATAGCCAAAGGCAGCTTTTAGGTCCGGATACTGCTCAGCATAATATTCGGGGTTAAAAATATCTCTCAACCCGGCTGCATCTGCCGAAAGAGTAGAACCTAGAAAGGTCGCTGTTGCAACAGCGGTTACGATAGTTTTTTTCAGAAATCGTTTCATTATGATCCCTCCTGAGTATTTTTAATATCAAGATATTTACTTGATATGCACTAGTATATCATCAAAAGTTGGTGTTTTCAATGAAAATATCGCCAACAGCGAATAAACTACAACTGTGATTTGTGTATATGAGTAAGTAAATCCTTTAAAATGTTTGATATAAATAGAGAAAGGTATGATAAATTTATGTTGACATCTTCTGAAATGAAGGTCGCAGTGGGGAAGCGACTTCGCGAATTTAGGGTTACGAACCATTATACGCAGGCACAGTTTGCTGAACTAATTGATATATCTGTGAACTTCTTATCCGAGATTGAGACCGGAAAGAAGGGGATGTCACAGGACACTATTTGGCGGATATGCAGTTATTTCCACATATCTGCAGATTTTTTGTTGTTTGGAAATGAAAAGGAAGAGGAGCCGTCAAAGAAGATTACTGAACTGGGAGCTGCTCTGAGCGAAGAAGAACTTGATTTGGTGCTGGAATATCTGGGGACCATTAAGAAATTGCGAGAAAAGGGAATGTAGGTGACAGTCCGTAGCATATTTAGACTACGGGCTGTTTTTTCTAATATCAAGGAAATGGGAGAGTGTATAAATCGGTTTTGATTATGAAAAGGGCAGAAATACAAGCGAATATTTCATGTTGAAATATTGACAGTTTATTTGAAAGAATATATTATTTAAAGATGATGTAAAACAAGATAAAATCATTTGTTCTATAAAGAGGAACGGAGGAACTATGGCACTGAGTAAAAAGCCTGTGACAGGCATGAAGGATATTTTACCGGAGGAGATGCAAATCCGTGATTATGTGATCGGCGTAATCAAGGAGACCTACGGTAAGTTTGGATTTACTTCCATTGAGACTCCCTGTGTGGAGAATATTGCCAATCTGACCAACAAGCAGGGTGGCGACAATGAGAAGCTGATTTTCAAGATTTTAAAGCGTGGAGAGAAGCTGAATGTGGCAGAGGCTACCACTGAAGAAGAGGTAGTGGACGGTGGCTTGCGTTATGACCTGACTGTGCCTCTGGTACGTTACTATTCCAATAATGCGGCACAGCTGCCTGCTCCCTTTAAGTCCCTGCAGATGGGCAATGTTTGGCGTGCGGACCGTCCCCAGAGAGGTCGTTACCGTCAGTTTATGCAGTGTGATATTGATATTTTGGGTGAGCCCTCCAATCTGGCGGAGATTGAGCTGATTCTGGCTACCACAACCACTTTAGGTAAGCTGGGCTTTAAGAATTTCCAGATTCGTATCAATGACCGTCAGATTCTGAAGGCTATGGCTGCGTACAGCGGTTTTGCAGAGGATTCCTATGACAGTGTATTCATTACACTGGATAAAATGGACAAGATTGGCTTAGATGGTGTGGAAGCAGAGCTTCTGGCCAATGGTTTTGCCAAGGAAAGTGTAGATAAATATTTGGAGCTGTTCAAGGGCCTGGGGAGTGCTGAGAATGGCGTGGCATATCTGGCAGAGACCTTAAATGGCTTTCTGGATACCCAGGTGGCAGAGGGCTTACAGGAGATTATTGACAGTGTCAGCGCTACCAAGGCGGCACAGTTTGATATGGTATTTGATGCTACTTTGGTACGAGGTATGTCCTATTACACCGGTACGATTTTTGAAATCGCCATTCCTGAATTCGGTGGCAGCTGCGGTGGTGGCGGACGTTATGACAAGATGGTGGGCAAGTTTACCGGCAATGATGTGCCTGCTTGTGGTTTTTCCATCGGTTTTGAGCGTATCGTGTTACTGCTGTTAGAGAGCGGATTTAAGGTACCTACCCAGCCCAAGAAGGTGGCATACCTGATTGAGAAGGGTGTAGGCGGCCAGGCTCTGTGCGATGTGATTGCACAGGCTCAGGAAGCACGTAAGGATGGCTTACAGGTGTTGGTAGCCCGTATGAACAAGAACAAGAAATTCCAGAAGGAGCAGCTCCAGAAGGAGGGCTATGAGGATTTCGTGGAATTCTATAAGGACCCCCTGAAAAATTAGGACGGAACTGTAGGAAAGAAAATGATGCGGATATGAGATTCTCTAACGGGTAGAATAAGTTAGTGAATGGAAGTATATAGAAAGACGAGGTTAGATTCATGGCAGAGTCAATGAAGGGTTTAAAAAGAACACATCGCTGTGGCGAGCTTTCTGCAGCCAATATCGGTGAAGAAGTAACCGTAATGGGCTGGGTACAGAAACAGCGTAATAAAGGTGGTATTATTTTTGTGGACCTGAGAGACCGTGCAGGTCTGTTACAGGTGATTTTTGAAGAAAGTGACTGTGGAGCAGAGAATTTTGCAAAGGCAGAGAAGCTACGTAGCGAATTCGTAGTAGCAGTAGTAGGTAAGGTGTTAAAGCGTGAGGGTGCAGCCAATGAAAATCTGGCTACCGGAGAGATTGAGGTACGTGCTACCCAGGTACGTATTCTGTCCGAGGCAGAGACCCCGCCCTTCCCTGTGGAGGCAGATTCCAAGACCAAGGAAGAACTGCGTCTGAAATATCGTTATTTGGATTTGCGTAGACCTGATCTGCAGAGCAATTTGATGCTGCGTAGTAAGATTACTACCACCATCCGTTCTCATTTAAGTGAACAGGGCTTTTTGGAGATTGAGACCCCTATTTTGTGTAAGTCCACTCCCGAGGGTGCAAGAGATTATCTGGTACCCAGCCGTGTGCATCCCGGTCATTTTTATGCATTGCCCCAATCACCCCAGATTTTCAAGCAGCTGTTGATGTGCTCCGGTTATGACCGTTACTTCCAGAT
>JAFUKS010000118.1 GCA_017473445.1 Lachnospiraceae bacterium | reverse complement strand
TGGGCATGTCTTTGGCATCTAGTATTTCTCCCCGCAACTCCTCCGCCTTCATTAATTGACGTAGCATTGCCTCCATAGAACGAACCTCCCCCGGATATAATAGGGGTGTATTTTTCATGGCACATCTCATCAGTTCCTCCAAGGTAGTCTGCCATTGCTCCACATGATTTTCATAAATCAATATGGTTCCCTTACCCAGGCACTGGTCCTCATAGGAATAGAAAAAGCATACCGCCAAATCCAGATATGGTACGTAGGGAATCTGTTTTAGCAGCTGTGCATTTCTTTCCCGATGAATCAGGCGAAAACAAATCCGGTCCTTTACCTGTTCAAAATCCTCAAAGAAACGAAAATCCATTTCCTTACCCGGAGCATCCCGGTGATATATTTCGATAATATGATCTACCACCCGGGAAAGGGATGTGCCATCCTCATATCTTTTCCAAAACTGCTCCAGATATATAGTAGGATACACATTTTGTCCCTGTTTCTGGACAATTAATCCATATAGCAAAACATTATTGTTCTTTCGCACCTGTTTTATTTTTACCTGATATTGTTCCCCCAAACGGCTGCTAACGCCCTTTCGTACCTTCTGTGTAAATTCTTGTAATTCCATATAAATTCTCCCTTCTAAAATAAGCAAGGGATGCCATACATAAAGAAAGACAACGGACGTTCATCCGTTGTCTTACAAGCTTTCTAAATATTAAACACGAGATAAATATTCACCGGTTCTGGTATCAATCTTAATCTTGTCACCGATTTCTACAAACAGAGGCACATTTACGTTTGCACCGGTCTCTACTGTAGCAGGCTTATTAGCACCTGTAGCGGTATCACCCTTGAAGCCGGGCTCAGTCTCGGTAATCTCTAACTCTACAAATAAAGGAGGCTCAACAGAGAATACGTTTCCATTGTGGGAACATACCTTACACATCTCGTTCTCCTTAACAAATTTCAGAGCATCACCTACGGTGTCATCGTTCAATGCAACCTGATCATAGGTCTCGGTATCCATGAAGTAGAATAAATCACCATCAGAATACAGATACTGCATATCTTTTCTATCAATTCTAGCCTGAGGGCACTTCTCAGTAGGTCTGAAGGTCTTTTCAACCACACCACCACTGATGATATTTTTCAGCTTTGTTCTAACGAAAGCTGCACCCTTACCGGGCTTTACATGCTGGAACTCAACAATCTGGTAAATATTATTTTCATATTCAATAGTAATACCATTTCTGAAATCGCCTGCAGAAATCATAAAATAATCCTCCTAGAAATTCACGTTATAATTCTTTAACAGTTTAATATAAAACCTTTCATATTTCAACTATTTTTCAAAAAAATATTATAAAAAACCGTTTTATTTACCTGACAATATAGTTTTCTCCGATATGGTCTCCAGAATAAAATCAATCGCCTGTAAGTAGCCGTCCAATCCCTGACCATAAATCTGTCTATGACAAACCGGTGCCGTAACGGATATCTTTCTAAATTCCTCTCTCTGGGTAATATCGGAAATATGCACCTCCACCTTGGGTACTACAATACTGGCCAGTGCATCCCTGATGGCATAGCTGTAATGGGTGTAGGCTCCGGGATTAATAACAATTCCTTCCGTTCCGTCAAAATAGGCTTCCTGAATGCGGTCAATAATACCACCCTCGTGATTACTCTGGAATACGGTAATATCCGCTCCTGCTGCTTTTCCTTTTTCTGCAATCAGCTTCAGCAGATACTGATAGTCCTGCGTCCCGTATACGGATTTCTCACGGATGCCCAAAAAATTCAGATTGGGACCATTGATTACCAGTAATTTACGAAGTTTCTTACGTTTTTCCACACATGTCTTTATGAGGGACGCTACTTCGTCCAGAGATAACTCATCCACATCTACAATATAATCCGCACATTCTTCATAGGCAGTGCTGCGCTCTTCCATCAATGCACAAATCTTCTCCATGGGATTGGGACCGGCCAACAAAGGTCTGGTTTCATCATGACGCAGCCGCTCAAATACTGTTTCAGGACGAATCCGCAGATAAATAACTGTCCCCAGCTGCTTTAAAAGTAGACGGTTTTCTTTCTTTACGGGCGTGCCGCCGCCTACAGAAATAATCCGGTTTTTCCGGCTTTCGCATAATTCTCGCAGCAATTCTGTCTCACAATTTCTAAAGTATTCTTCTCCGTCATCTGCAAAAATAGCATTGATGCTTCGTCCCTCTTTTTTTTCTATCAGCTTATCCGTATCCTCAATGGCACGTTTCAACCCATAAGAAAGACGCAAGCCTACAGTGGTTTTCCCACTTCCCATAAACCCAATTAAAACTACATTGTCTTCTGTTCGTTTTTCTTTCATCTTAAAGCCTCGATTCTACAGCCTAATTCTTCCGTTCCATGGCAGAAAGCATCTTTTTTAACACTTCCTCTGCCAAAGAATCCGCAATTTCCTTGCCGGTCCACAATTCATATCCGATGATACCTTGATACAAAAGCATTTTTAGACCATTATATGCCCTGCCACCCTTTGCTCTTACCAATTGCATGAACCTGGTATCCAAAGGATTAAATATCAAATCATAGCCGGTATGAATCCGCTCATAAAAATCTGCATCTGCAATGGGGACCTCTTCCGTCTTAGGATACATCCCCACATTGGTGGCCTGAATACACAGATACTTTCTGCCATCCGGCAAGGTATTATATGCAGACAGTTCCAATGGATGCACCACCCTTCGGCCCGCCAGTTCATTTACTTCCTCTGCTACCTGCTTTGCCCGCTCTAAAGTACGGTTTAAAATATATATTGTTTCTGCCTTTTTTTCAGCCATCAGCACTGCCACTGCCCGGGCCACTCCCCCGGCTCCTAAAATCAGTACCTGCTCTCCTTCTATCTGCACTCCATCACTGACCATGGCCCGATAAAGTCCCGGCATATCTGTATTGTAGCCCTTGTATCCACCCTCTGTTCTGACCAGTGTATTGACAGCTCCAATCTTTGCCGCCAAAGAGTCCACCTCCTGCAAAAAGGGAATTACCTCACTTTTGTATGGTACGGTCACATTCAGTCCAAGCAAATTTAAAGCATATGCCCCTTTTACCGCCTGCTCCAAAGCACCGGTCTGTACATGAAAGGGTACATAGGCTAAATTGTACTCCGTGGCTTCTGCCAATGTATTATGAATCACCGGCGATACCGTATGCTCCACCGGATTACCGATTAATCCGCAGGTTCTGGTCAAACCGTCCAGTTCTCTCATTCCTGACTCCCCTTCCTATTTTTCAGAGATTTTTCGTAAAAATATAGTACAATCTTTTCCAGATAACGTTTCAGCACAATTTGAATTTCTTCCTTAGGATGAATCGGCTTTACCAAAAAGGTATAAATTCCGGCCTTCTTGGCTCCCCATACATCCGTAAACAGCTGATCCCCAATAAACAGTGTAGTATCTGCCCGGGTATTCATCAGTTCCATGGCTCTGTGATAGCCCTTCTGCCCCGGTTTACCGGCTTTAAAGATATATCTGCTTTCCACTCGGTCAGCAAACATTTTGACCCGGGGCTCCTTATTATTGGACAACAATACCGTATCATATCCGATACCGCGTAATCTTTCAAATAAAGCCATTGCACGTTCGTCCGCAGGTGCCCCATGGGGGACCAAAGTATTATCAATATCGTAGATGATGCCCCGATAGCCCTGCTGATATAATGTCTCATAATCCATTTCATAGGCACTATCTACTCTGCTATGGGGATAAAATGTTTCCAACATCCCGTACTCCTCTGTTTCTCATCGTTCTTTTTCAACATAGCTATGTTACCACAAAACACAATTTGGGGAAAGCTGTTTGTATCACTTATCCTTCCCACTAAATCCTCCTATTCCACTAGCTCTGACGATAATAGGACAGGAAATCCCTCAAGCGTTCTCCTGCAGTCTGCAATACCTCACACTCCGGCAGATACACAATACGGAAATGATCCGGCTGGTCCCAATGGAAGCCGCTACCGTGACTAAAGAGAATATGCTTATCCTTCAAAAAATCCAGTGCAAATTTTTCATCGTCCACCAGTCCGAATTTCTTTTTATCCAGCTTGGGGAACATATAAAATGCTGCCTTGGGTTTGACGACAGACATACCGTCGATGCTCTTCACCAAATTGTAAATACATTCTCTCTGCTCATAAATTCTTCCCCCGGGTACCAATAATTTATCCGTTTCCTCTCTGCATGTAAATGCCGCAGGAATCAATGACTGGGCAGGTACATTGGAGCAAAGACGCATGGAGGACAAAAGCTTCACGCCCTCTATATAGCCCTGGGCTCTGGATTTGTCACCGCACATACACATCCAGCCACAACGGTATCCTGCAATCAAGTGGGATTTGGACAAACCATTGAAGCTGACCGTTAACAAATCCGGTGCAAGACTTGCTAAAGCAACATGCTCTAAGCCGTCCATTACCAATCGATCATAAATCTCGTCCGCAAAAAGGATCAAATCGTGCTCTCGTGCCAGCTGTACAATCTGCTCCAAAATTTCCCTAGGATATACTGCACCGGTAGGATTGTTGGGATTGATGACTACGATACCTTTGGTTTTATCCGTGATTTTTCGTCTCATATCCTCAATATCCGGGTACCATTCCTGTTCCTCATCACAAATATAATGTACCGGTGTACCTCCTGCTAAAGCTACGGAGCCGGTCCACAAAGGATAATTGGGCGCCGGAATCAGCACTTCATCTCCGTGATTCAACAATGCCTGCATGGACAGAGTAATCAATTCACTGACACCGTTACCGGTATAAATATCATCTACCGTTACATTGGGCAGTTGCTTTTCCTTACAATACTCCAATATCGCTTCTCTTGCACTTATAAGGCCCTTAGAGTCAGAGTATCCTTCCGTATTGGTCAGCTGCTGTGCCATTGCCTTAATCATAACCTCAGGAGCACGAAAACCAAAGGGAGCCGGATTACCGATATTTAACTTGATAATATCAATTCCTTCCTTGCTCATACGGTCTGCTTCTTCCATAATAGGTCCTCTGATATCGTAACTCACATTATTCAGCTTGGTTGATTTTTCATAGATTTTCATACTTCCTATCCATCCTTTCTTTACCAATAAAACTACCCTTGGTACAGTTTATTCCAAATAAAAGCGCCCTAAACGTATCTCTACGTTTAGGGCGAATATTTCATCCGTGTTACCACCTAAATTCAGGAAATTCCTGCACTCAATGGGTACTTCCATACCCTCGCTCTTTAACGGGAGCACCCGTTGAATCCTACACCACATCCCATACATCGGGATGCTTTCGGTTCACAGCTCCGGGACTGCTTCATAACCATCACCGCAAAGACTCGCACCATCCGTCTTCTCTCTGTAACGCCCTCCGGCTACTACTTCTTCCCTTCATTGCCTTTTATTTTTTATGATAATAGCACTTTCAAATACCGATGTCAAGCGATATGAAAAACAAATTATCCAATTTCCGGTGTTGTTTTTGGCTTGGACAGCTTGTGTCCCACAACAAAAATCACAATAAACAGCACCGCCAATCCCAGTTCCACGAAAGCACCTTTCTTTATGGAACCGGTAAAGCCTGCTATCATAGGATTTAAAACATCCATTCCAAAAGGCATGGATACCATGGCAGTTTTTAAAATCAGTTCAAATCCTACCGCTGCTACAAAGGCGAAACCGCCTCCCAGAACAAAATCTACGCCAAGCCACATAAAACTCTTAAAACGGGGGAACTGACATGCAAGCACAATCAGTGTAAATATAACCACCAATGCAATTCCTACTTTCAATAGGAAGCCGTCTCTGAGGGTTCTTACCACATCCAAAACTTCCTCATCAATCCCCAGCTCCTGTAGGGACGGGAAAGATGCTATCATGGAAGGTGCTTCCTGCTCAAGCCCCTGCCGAAGCATAACTTCGATCTCTGCATCTGATACGTATTGCAAAGTTTCCGCATCCATCTGGGATTTTGCCATTTGCACCATTACATCCATATGTTTATCAAAAATCTGCACTACCCTTTCCGGGGTCAGTTTCTTGGCTGTAGGGTCACCATCCAATTCAGCAAACAAATCCTCCACATACAGAGTTACAAATTCCTCTATAACACCGGCTTCCATAAAAGTATCCAGCATCTGTGCCTCTGCAGCAGACGACGCAGTGCCCATACTCTCTGTAAGTATATCCGCAAAATCAATGCTATTTACCATTTTCTGCAGATTCTTAGTATTAAAGAAATTGGTAGCCCCTGACAAAACAGGCGTCACCGTTAACGAAACAATCAATGCAGCACTGAAAATCACTCCAAAAATAATACCAAATACATTTAATACCTTCTTCATGCGATTTCTCCTTTGTATGTTTTATATTACTCATTTTAAAAGAATACAAGTTCATTTAATATCTTCTCTGTAATAAACACACCACTTCACAGTTAGCCGTCCAAGGGAACTGGTCCACTGCCACCGCTTTTTCCACCTGATAGCCACTATCCAGAAATACTTCCAAATCCCGAACTAACGAAGTGGGCTTACAGGAAATGTAAACAATACGTTCTACCCCATAAGAAATAATTTTGGGTAATGCTTTGGGATGGATACCGTCACGGGGAGGGTCCAGAATAATCATATCCGGTTTCTCTGCAATCTCATCCAGCACCTTCAGTACATCTCCCGCAATAAACACACAGTTATCCAGGCCATTCAGCTTAGCATTCTTCCAGGCTGCTTCCACCGCTTCTTCCACGATTTCCACACCAATAACCTTCTTAGAAACGGGCGCCATCAGCTGTGCAATAGTACCGGTACCGCTATACAAATCAAACACCGTCTTCTCTCTCTTACCCAACGCTCCCACATATTCTCTTGCGGTCTCATAGAGTACCTCAGCACTGTAGGAATTGGTCTGGAAGAAGGAAAAGGTAGAAATCTTAAATCTTAGTCCCAGCAATTCTTCATAAAAAAAGTCCTGACCATAAAGAATATCCGTCCGGTCACTTTTTACCACATCTGCAATGGAATCGTTCAAAATATGCAAAATACCTGCAAACCGGCCCTGTAGCTTGCCACTTTGTTCCAATTCCAGAAGCACATTCCGAAAACCGGCAATTAAGGACTCTTCTGTTCCCTGTTGTGCTTCTTTCCAAGGATTCTGAGAGGTGGTCACCAAGGCCACAAGAATCTCTCCCGTCTTGGATGCCTTACGCACCAGTAAATGACGCAAGTATCCCTGATGGCTCAACCGATGAAAGAAAGCCACCTCTTTCTCCAAGAAATAGTCCTTTACAGTCTGCAAAATCAATCGGTAATCTGCGTCCACAATTTTACAAGTGTCTACGGTCACCACATCATAAAAACCACCTCTCTTGTGCATTCCCAAAGAAAGGGGACCATCCTTGTACTCATCACCAAAGGAAAATTCCATCTTATTACGATATTCATATTCCTTAGGGCTGCCCTTAATGCCTTCCCATATGTAGGGCTGCTCCTGTCCTGCCAAAACGCTATCCAGCAATCGCTTTACCTGTCCTGCCTTGATGGCTAGCTGCTCCTCATAAGGCAAGGATAAATAAGTACAGCCTCCACACAAACCAAAATGGGAACACGGAGCACCCGTTTCCAGAGGTGACTGCTCCAGCACCTCCAGCAAACGGCCCTCCGCCTTCCCTTTTCTTACTTTATTGATTCCGACTTTCACCTTTTGACCGGGCAGGCTGTTTTTTACTACTACGGTGTCCTCTCCCACACGACAAATACCCTTGTTGGGAAAATCTACACGTTCTACTATGCCTTCATATACCTGTCCCTTTTTCATGGATTATTCTTCTCCCTCGTTCTCGAAGAAATCATCCTCATCGTCTTCAAAGTCATCCTCGAATTCATCTTCAAAATCATCCAGATAATCAGGATGCATATAGCGATATACTGCATATGCGATACCTGCTACTGCCGCAACTACAGCTACAATTGCCAGCGCCCATAACAGAACCTTACATGCCTTGCATTCTTTCTTCTTGGATAACATCTCATTTAATTTTGCCATTTCCAGAATATTGTTCATAATGATTGCCACCTTTCATTCACAATAAGATATATTTAGGATACCACAAATCCGTATAAAATACTACACTCTTTTCAATTTTGCAAAGGATGCATACATAATTTTGGTGCCTGCCCGGTCAAAATTTACCGTAACCTTATAATCCCGGGGTTCACGCTCCACTTTTTGTATGGTTCCCTCACCAAATTTGATATGACTGACCCTATCCCCAACACCATAATCCAGCTCCTGGGGTGCCCGGAAAGCAACACCTTTGGATAGTCCTGCGATGCCATTCATATCACTGACACTACGGGCAATGTATGGTTTGTCCGCCTTGGCCGTTACTTTGGGACGCAGAATCGCCTTAGGTCTGTGATCAAAAGGATTGGGTGCATTTAAAATATCACTAAACAAATCCTCCCTGTTTCTGCGACTCTCCGGCACCTTATTGTCCATTAGTTCCTGTGGGATTTCCCTAACAAAGCGGCTAATAGGATTGTACTGGGTTTCACCTCTGAGCATTCGCATCTTGGCACAGGTCAGGGTCAACTCCTCCATGGCACGGGTAATACCCACATAAGCCAGACGGCGTTCTTCTTCTATCTCCATCGGATCATCAGAAGTAATTGTCATATAACTGGGGAAAAGTCCATCCTCCATGCCTGCCAGATATACCTGTGGAAATTCCAGACCCTTGGCACTGTGTAATGTCATCAAAAGCACCTTGCCGTCCTCTGCTTCCACATTATCAATATCTGCCACCAGTGCAACCTCCTCCAAAAACTGGGATAAGGTAGGCATTTCATGGGTTTCCTCAAAGGCCACAGCTTTACTGATCAATTCATCCAGGTTGGCAATACGGTCCTCGTAGCCTTCCTCATCATAATCCTGCAAATAAGCCTCATATTCTATTGTGGCTATAATTTCACTGATTAATTCATGAATCGAAATTTTGGTACTGTTTCTTTTGAAAT
>JAFUKS010000117.1 GCA_017473445.1 Lachnospiraceae bacterium | reverse complement strand
ATGCGTTTTCAAATTAGTCCTCCTTGGTCTGTGCCTCATTGTGCTGCTTCATTAAGAAAAAGCTGTTTACCAGTAATAAAACAATTGCGATGATAGTTGTGTTCATAATAGTGTTCTCCTTTATGTAGAAAATTTATTTTTGGCGTTTGCAATGTTTGCTTTGCAAGATTAGAATAGCGTACTTTGCAAAATATGTCAAGTGCATTTTGCAAAAAAAGTAAAGTTTGTTTTGCAAAAGAAAGAAAACGCCCGAAAATTCGGGCGTTTTTGCTCTAAAAAATTTTCAAAAAAGTACTTAAATGTGGTCGCGGGGAGTGATTTTTACCACTTTCCGGTCATAGGTTACCAGTCCGTTGACTTCCTCTTCAATATCAGACACCTGGGTATATACGCTACCGCTAAGTCCCCGGTCTACCAAAGGGAGCAGTTCCTCATTTATCAGCTTGTGATAGTTTGCGTTTAAATCTTCCACTTTGTCATACTTCCGATAACCGTAGACCCTGTCCACACTGGAGTGTCCCGGAATATGGCAGGCATAACCGCCGTATTCAGAGATGCAAAAGGCCCGCCAGGATTGCTTTTCCACCTTCAGCTTCCGGAAATAATTATGCACACTGCGGAAGTCGCCGGCCTTCTGGTCAAACCATCCGCTGGCATGGTCTACCAAACGGGTAGGGTCCTGATGGGCCACATTTTCTGCAATGCGGGCTGCGTCAAACTGTCCCCAGGCCTCATTGAAAGGCACCCATACTGCCAAAGACGGCACATTATATAAGTGGTTAATGGTTTCCTTACATTCTTCCTCGTAGAAATCTCTGCTTGCCTGGATGTCCCTGGAAAAAAGCTTCCGATGCTTGGTGTCCTTTATCAGTCCGTTTAGGAAAGGGGCCACAGTGGGCAGATAGCACACAAAGGGCATCTTGGGACTGCCGCCGCCATTGACCATATCCTGCCATACAATCATACCCAGTCGGTCACAGTGATAGTACCACCGCAGGGGCTCTATTTTGATATGCTTTCGCATCATATTAAAGCCCAGATTCTTTACCAATTCAATATCATAAATCAGTGCCTCATCTGCCGGAGCGGTCATGAGTCCGTCGGGCCAATAGCCCTGGTCCAGGATACCATGAAGGAATAAGGGCTCCCGATTTAAACAAAAGACAGGAGCCGGCAGGTCATTGTCCTCAATGGTAAAGCATCGCATGGCGAAATAACTGCTTACCCGGTCCTCTTCCGTAATGATTTGTAGGGGATATAGATAGGGCTCATCCGGAGTCCATGCCATAAAATCATCATCCGTAAAATGGATTTCCAGGGTGGTGACCACAGAACCGTCGGCAGCCACCATATGATTGATGATTTCAAAGGAGGTGTCTGCCAGAGCCGGCATTTCCTCCAAACCATTTTCCTCACGATACTCACAGGTAGCCTGTCCCACCCGCACTGTTAAAGATTCAAAGGAGGTATTGGAATGGATGCGAAGTTCTACGGAAGCATCTTCATAGCAAGGTGTAATGGTCAGCTTTTCCACATACCGTTCCGGTACCCATTCATACCAGACACTTTGCCAGATGCCACTTTGAGGAGTATAGAACATGCCACCTCGCTTCAGGGTCTGCTTTCCGCGAGAATAATAATTGGTGTCCGTTCCATCCAGGACTTTTACCTGAAGAAGCAGTGGTTCGTCCTGCACATGCTCCGTAATATCCAGTGAAAAGGGTAGATAGCCGCCCTTGTGCACCAGGATTTCCTTGCCGTTTATATACACAGTGGCTTCCTGGTCCACCGCACCAAAGTGCAGGATGCAATGCTTTTTCAGCAGTTCCCGGGCAGCCAGCTCCTGTTGGGAGAAACTGATTCGGCGTTGGTACCAAAGGCTCTCAGTAGGCTGCAGAATATACCCCACACCGGATAAGGAAGCTTCCGGAGAAAAGGGGACCGTAATCTGACCCCGGGGAGTAAAGGCTCCCCTTTTATCCATGACAGGTGTGTTGTCTGCATCCGTAATCAAATACTCCCAGATGCCGTTGAGACAATGATAATCCCGGCGTTTTAGCTGAGGTCTGGGATATTCCTGCAGGGGGTGTTCTTTATCCAATTGTTCCCCCCAGATGGTAGTCAGAGGATTTAGTTTATCTTCCAAATGTTCTTTAGAAATAGTATGAATAGCATTTTTTAATTGCATAGGATCTCCTTTAGTAAAATAGTAACTACATATGAATTTATTATAAGATAATATAAGGCTTTATGAAAGAACAAAATATAGGTAAATTTTGAAAGGAACCATTGACAGTAGATTTGTTTTCATATTATACTGGGAACAAGAATAGTAAAACGATTTACCAACTGCACCAAAAGTGCATATTGCTGCCTGGGTGGCAGCAGGAAAGGAAGGTATTTTATGGCGAAATATTTTATCAATCCCAAGGTACAAAAGGGACATATTAACCCTGAGCTTCAGGGGCATTTTTCCGAACATCTGGGCCGTTGTATTTATGGAGGTCTCTATGTGGGGGAGAATTCCGAAATCCCCAATGTAAACGGCATGCGTAGCGACGTGGTGGAAGCATTGAAGGAGATTCAGGTGCCTGTGCTTCGTTGGCCCGGTGGTTGTTTTGCGGATGAATATCATTGGAAGGATGGTATCGGTCCTAAGGAGAAGCGTAAAAAGATGATTAATACCCATTGGGGCGGTGTAGTAGAGGACAATAGCTTCGGTACCCATGAATTTATGGAGCTGTGCCGTCAACTGGGATGTAAGACCTATATTAACGGTAACGTAGGTAGCGGTACCGTGCAGGAGATGAGTGAATGGGTAGAATACATGACCTTTGATGGTGTATCTCCCATGGCAGATATGCGTGCGGCCAATGGTAGTGAGAAACCCTGGAAGGTGGATTATTTTGGTGTAGGTAATGAGAACTGGGGCTGTGGCGGTAATATGCGTCCTGAGTATTATGGAGATTTATATCGCCGTTACCAGACCTATGTGCGTAATTATGACAATGCAAATCCCATTTCCAAGATTGCCTGTGGT
>JAFUKS010000116.1 GCA_017473445.1 Lachnospiraceae bacterium | reverse complement strand
GTGGTTGATGTACAGGGTGTAGGCTTTTATGTAAAGATAAGCACTGATACAGCCTCCCGTCTGCCCGGTATAGGTGAGATGGTGAAATTATATACCTATACCCTGGTGAGGGAAGATGCTTTTCAATTATATGGTTTCTTATCCAGAAACGATTTGCAGATTTTTAAGCAATGTATCACGGTAAACGGTATCGGCCCCAAAGGGGCACTGGCTATTTTATCTGTTCTGGATGCAGATTCCCTTCGCTTTGCAATTATGTCCGGAGATGCCAAAGCCATATCTAAGGCACCGGGAATCGGAGCCCGCACTGCTGAGCGATTGATTCTGGATTTAAAGGATAAGATTACCCTTGATGACACTCTGATCAACAAAGAAATCAACCAATATGCAGCCGGTACAACAGGTAAAGCAGATTCAGCCGAAAAACAAGAAGCCGTTGCAGCACTTGTTTCTCTTGGATATGGACAAAGTGAGGCCTTAAAGGCTGTGAATTCCATTGAAAATATAGAATCTATGGATTCCGGTGCTATTTTAAAGGCTGCATTGAAGCATATTTTTTAAATTTGATGTCAGAAGGATGATTATTAATGGCAAAACGTATGATAGAAACTACTTTAACTGAAGAAGATATCAGCATTGAAGGAGGTCTGCGTCCCCAAAAATTGGATGACTATATTGGTCAATCAAAAGTAAAGGAAGCATTGAAGGTATATATAGAAGCAGCAAAGCTTCGCCACGACTCCTTGGATCATGTTCTTTTTTATGGCCCTCCCGGATTAGGCAAGACCACGTTAGCAGGTATTATTGCGAATGAAATGGGAGTTCATTTAAAGGTGACCAGTGGCCCCGCCATTGAAAAACCCGGTGAAATGGCTGCTATTTTAAATAATTTGGAAGAGGGCGATTTACTTTTTGTGGATGAAATTCATCGTCTGAATCGCCAAGTAGAAGAGGTGTTGTATCCTGCCATGGAGGATTATTGTATTGATATTATGATTGGCAAGGGTTCCTCTGCCCGTAGTGTGCGTTTGGAGCTGCCTCATTTTACATTGGTTGGTGCTACCACCAGAGCCGGTCTATTAACTGCTCCTTTACGTGATCGTTTTGGCATGATTCATCATTTGGAGTTTTATACGGTTCAAGAATTGCAGCAAATTATTATGCATTCTGCCCGAATTCTAAATGTAGAGCTAGAACCCTCCGGTGCTTTGGAAATGGCCAAACGCAGCCGTGGTACCCCCAGACTGGCCAATCGCATCTTAAAACGTGTCCGCGATTTTGCCCAGGTAAAATATGATGGTATTATTACCAGAGAGGTTGCCTCTGCTGCACTGGATTTGATGGAAGTGGACAAATTAGGATTGGACCACATTGATAGAAATATATTAGAAACCATGATTTCAAAATTTGACGGCGGTCCCGTGGGCCTGGATACACTTGCGGCAGCGATAGGAGAAGATGCGGGTACGATTGAAGATGTTTATGAGCCTTATTTGATTAAGAATGGCTTTATCAACCGTACTCCCAGAGGCAGGGTGGTGTCACAGTTGGCATATCAGCACTTAGGTTTATCATAAAAATTGGGAGATAGTTATGGATACTTCTATAAACATAATTAAAATACTAAAAAAGGGTATGCTGCTTGGTATCAGCGGTGTAATCATTGGATTTGTACTGATTTTTTTGGTGTATTTGATTCCCTTGGGTCCTATAAAAGAGAATGTTACGCGTTCTGCAGATGAATGGCATGCAGAAGGCCCGTGGCCCATGCTGTTAAACGGCTATAGCAGTAGTATTTTAGATAATTTTACAGATAGTGTAATGCTTTCTATTGCGGTATATGATAATGGTTCGTCTGCATT
>JAFUKS010000115.1 GCA_017473445.1 Lachnospiraceae bacterium | reverse complement strand
GTATTTATTGATACGGCAGGTCTCCGTCGAAAGAATAAAATAAAAGAAGAACTGGAGAAATTCATGATTGTCCGCACTGTCAGCGCAGTGGAGCGTGCAGATGTGGTGGTTTTGGTAATTGATGCAAAAGAAGGCGTAGTAGAACAGGATGCCAAGATTGCAGGAATCGCTCATGATCGGGGCAAGGCAGTGATTATCGTAGTAAACAAATGGGATGCGGTGGAAAAGAATGACAAAACCATGAATGAGATGACCAAAAAGATTCGTGATACCTTGTCTTATATGCCCTATGCGGAAATGTTATTTGTTTCCGCACTTATCGGTCAGAGATTACCTAAGCTCTTTGAAACCATTGATATGGTCAGTGAAAATCATGCACTTCGTGTGTCCACCGGTGTATTGAATGAAATCATGGCTGAGGCGGTAGCGATGCAACAGCCTCCCAGTGATAAAGGAAAACGTCTTAGATTGTACTATATTACCCAGGTATCTGTAAAGCCTCCTACCTTCGTAATATTTGTGAATGATAAAGAGCTGATGCATTTCTCATATACCAGATATATTGAGAACCAGATTAGGGAGACCTTTGGATTTAAGGGTACTCCTCTGAAATTCATTATTAGAGAACGAAAGGAAAAGGACCAGTAATGTTAGTACGTATTATCTGTGTAATCATTGGATATATATTTGGCTTGTTTCAAACAGCCTATTTCTATGGAAAGGCCCATGGTATTGATATTAGGGAGCATGGAAGCGGCAATTCCGGTACTACCAATGCACTTAGGGTATTAGGAACCAAGGCAGGATTGATAGTATTTGCAGGAGACTGTTTGAAATGTATATTTGCGGTATTACTGGTTAGATTTCTTTTTGCGGAAAACTACGGTGATATTAGGTATTTGTTAGGACTCTACGCAGGAGCGGGAGCTATTTTGGGACATAATTATCCTTTTTATATGGGATTTAAAGGAGGAAAGGGCATTGCCGCTACGGCAGGCATGGTTTTGTCCTTTCACCCTTACTTTGTTATTGTTGGTGTGATTGCTTTTTTTGGCACATTTTTTACGACACATTATGTTTCCTTGGGCTCCCTGCTTGTATATGCCGGTTTGATGATTGAAATCGTTGTTTGTGGTCAGATGGGTGTGTTTCCGGAGATGACGCAACCTGAATTATTGGAAATGTATGGTGTAATGGCATTTTTGACCATAATGGCCTATTGGAAACATCGTGAAAATATTGTAAGATTAATTCATGGAAATGAACGTAAGACGTATCTGTTTAAGAAAAACAAGGTGGATACACCGGAGCAGAAGTAAGATGACTTGGAAGGAGTTTTTTCTATGGCAAATGTTACTATTTTAGGTGGTGGAAGCTGGGGGATTGCCTTGGCAGTGTTATTACATAATAATGGAAATCATGTTACTGTATGGTCTGCGTTACCGGCTGAAATAGAAATGTTTCAGAATACCCATGAGCATAAGATGCTGCCGGGAATAAAACTTCCGGAGGATATGTGTTTTACCTGTGACGATGCACAGGCGGTGCATGGTAAGGACTTGCTTGTAATGGCGGTGGCCAGTGCCTATACCAGAAGTACCGCAGCCAGATTGAGTAAGCTGGTAGCAAAGGGCCAGAAAATATTGAATGTAGGTAAGGGCATTGAAGAAAAGTCTTTGATGACATTGTCTCAGGTAATTGAAGAAGAAATTCCTCAGGCAGATGTGGCTGTAATGTCCGGCCCATCCCATGCAGAAGAGGTAATTAAGGGTTTGCCCACTACCATTGTGGTAGGTGCTACTACGAAAAACACAGCGGAATATATCAGTAATCTATTTATGAGTGAGGTATTCCGTGTATATATCAGTCCCGATGTGCTGGGGATTGAATTGGGTGGTTCTTTGAAGAATGTTGTGGCTTTGGCTGCAGGTATTGCAGATGGTCTGGGATATGGAGATAATACCAAGGCGGCACTGATTACCAGAGGTATTACAGAGATTGCCCGTTTGGGAACTACCATGGGAGGTAAATTTGAAACCTTTTGCGGACTGACCGGAATTGGTGATTTAATTGTAACCTGTGCCAGCATGCATTCCAGGAATCGTCGGGCAGGTATTCTCATTGGACAAGGGCATACCATGGAAGAGGCAATGAAAGAAGTACAGATGGTAGTCGAGGGCGTTTATTCTGCAAGAGCAGCTATGCTGTTGGCTGAGAAGTATCAGGTACAGCTTCCTATCATCGAACAGGTCAATAAAGTTTTATTTGAAGGAAAAAATGCGGCAGAGGCCGTCAAGGATTTGATGCTTCGTGACAAAAAAATCGAGGTTTCGGAACAGCCTTGGGAATAAATGTAGACAGAATAAACAAAACAGAAAAGCAATTTAAGCTTTGAAAAAGCAACTTGAGAAAAAGAATGAAAGGCATATGCTGATTTTGATGTCAGCATATGCCTTTTTAGATTAAAATACGACAAGAATTGCATAGTACTAAAGGGTGAAAAGCAATTTTTGATAGAAAAAAACATGTGAAAAATTACGAAAACGATTTGGGAAACAAAACAGTGTTTTCGAAAACGATTTAAGTGCAAATTTAACAAAAACGAAAACGGTTTCGCTTTTAAAAATGGTAATTATTAATAATAACCAAAAATAAAACCGTTTTAAAAATAGAAATTTAACCAGTTTTCACAATATTAACTTAAATTGTTATGTGCTATTTACACAAAAGAAAATATGTGCTATTTTTGTGGTGGTAAGGAAAGGAGGTATCTTTGTGAAACGAAGATTACAAAAAGTTATTTTAACGTTAGCGTTATGTGTAAGTCTTGTTCTTCCCGGTGCCGAGGCACAGGCAGCTACAACTCTTTACAATAATGCTACAGGTACACAGGACGGCTATAATTACGAACTGTGGAAGGATTACGGCACTACCAGCATGACGCTCAATGGCGGGGGAGCATTTGATTGTTCATGGAGCAACATTGGTAATGCATTATTCAGAACGGGTAAAAAGTTCGATTGTACCCAGACCTATCAGCAGATTGGAAATATTTCCATTAACTATGGTGTAAATTATCAGCCTAACGGAAATTCTTATCTGTGTGTATATGGTTGGACCAGAGATCCCTTGGTGGAGTATTATATCGTAGAGAGTTGGGGAACCTGGCGTCCACCCGGAGCAACCTCTAAGGGAACTATTACTGTTGACGGCGGTACATATGATGTATATGAAACAACTCGTGTAAATCAGCCTTCTATCGATGGTAATACTACCTTCCAGCAGTACTGGAGTGTACGTACTTCCAAGAGAACCAGCGGAACCATTTCTGTAACTGAGCATTTTAAGGCTTGGGAAAACATGGGCATGAAGATGGGTAAGCTGTATGAGGCTGCATTAAATGTAGAAGGTTACCAGAGTAGCGGTTCTGCAAGCGTTTACAAAAACGAGATTACTGTAGGTGGAAGCAGCAGCTCCGGAAGCAGTAGCTCAGGCAGCTCCAGTTCCGGAAATAGCGGTAGCGTATCCACCGGTTCCAGCAAGGAATGTGAAGCTATGACCATTACCGGTCAGTATGCAGGCACTATCAGCTCTCCTTTTAGCGGAGTAGC
>JAFUKS010000009.1 GCA_017473445.1 Lachnospiraceae bacterium | reverse complement strand
CGCTCCGCCTCCTTTTTGGTTTCGTTTCCCCCAGAAACCGTATATGATAAATTTACTTTTATTCATTTTTGCGAACTAACCAAAAATTGCGGACCGTCATTCAATAATTGCTCATATTGTGCAAAATAATTAAAAATACAGTTTTTTTATCTTTCCATTCATTAAAATAACTCAATTCTTGTCATGCACCCTCTTTTGCTTTTGTATATTATCCACACTTTTTTAGCTTTTGTAAAACGTTTTATGAGCATTATGAACAATTTGCCGGACATTGCTGACACTCCGGCACTTCCTCACCCATAAAAAATCGCCGAAAATTTAACTTTCCGGCGACCCTTTTACGGTACTATTCATTACAATATTTGCTTTGTAAAGCATCTAGTTTTTCCTGTATCCGTGCTTTAACCAATTCTGCCATCTGCTTGGTATTTAATCCCTGATACTCTTCGTAGGGTATGGAAGGCAGGAAATGCACCTGCGTAGTCACCCAGCCCAGCCGTGAGCTGTTCCAGGCCATATAAGAATCCAATAACACCACAGGTACTATGGGAGTCCGGGATTTCTGGGATACCTTAAAGCAACCTGCTTTAAATTCCCATAAGGAATTCTTCTTTTCCCGGTCATAAGCTCCATCCGGGAACAAAATATAGCGTCTGCCCTGTTTTACTTCCTCCGTCATTTCAGCGATGATACCGAAGGCCTGTCTTACATCCTCTTTGTCCATACGTTTTCCCTTAATCATATCAATTACCTGTTTGATGAACAAATCATACGATTTTGCCTTGTCCATTACCACCGTACAGGGCTTTTCGTGGGCCCCCACAATACCGTAAGCATCGTATTTGCCCTGATGATTGGGGTACATCACGTATCCGCCCTCTGTAGGCAAATATTCCGTCCCGTATACCCGGGTGCAGATATGTCCCTTCTTTTCAAAAAAACGCACCACTTTTCTTAAATAAGAATAGCATTCCTCTTCTGTATAATTGTCGTTCTTTGCCCGTTTTCGCATCTGCCAGATTTTATTGGCAAAAGGAAGTAAATTACAGGCAATCATTAAATAATATCTAAACATATCCTTGCTACTTTCTTTATTTTACTGTCATATTACCGTACTACATACGGAATTTCGTCTGCTATTGCATACTCCTGTGCCGGGGAACCCTCTACCACGGAAAGCACCAAAGAATCACTTCTCTTAAAGGCCAGCGATTCTATCTGCACCTCAGCATTGGGAATCCTTACCTCCGCCAGTCCATCACAGCCAAAGAAGGCACTGGCCTCTATTCGCCGGATACTTTGAGGCAGCTGTAAGGCAGTTACATCTTTGCAATTATGAAAAGCTGAATGACCGATTTCCGTAACCCCTTCCGGAATAATCAACGTGGTCACTCCACGGACACCCTCCAAAATCAGATTGGGAATACGGATAATCCCCTCTTCGAAGCTTATTGTTTCTACATTGGCATATTCAAAGGCACTGCCCACAGCTGCTTCAAAGTCGTCACTGATCACCAGATGCCGGATGGTAGTATAGCAAAAAGCACGATTATGTACCGCCAGTCCTGTCATATCCAAATGTTCCACCACCAGCTGTTTGCAGCTGTAAAAGGCCTGTTCCCCAATGGTCTTTAGGCTCCTCGGCAAATTCACCCTTGTGAGCTTATCACAATCATAAAATGCATTCTTTCCCAACAGAGTAAGACCTTCCGGCAACGTCACTTCTCTCAAATCCCGGCAATTGCCTATGGCCCTCTGACCGATTTCCGTTACTCCTGCAGGCACCTCCAACGTCTCCAGCGTAAATACCCCATTCAGGATGAAAGCCGGCATGCGGGTAAGTCCCGGTTCATAGCTGACCGTCTTT
>JAFUKS010000114.1 GCA_017473445.1 Lachnospiraceae bacterium | reverse complement strand
TATTTGTCCATGGACTTCCAATTCCTCCTGCACCTGATTCATCAGCCCTTCCAGCTCCTCCCGGGAATCTCCTGTCACTTTATGTCTTAGTGCCCAATATTTCAAACGTCGCCATACATATTCACTTAAAAATCTATCAATTTTTCCATCCTTGCACACACCACATATAAGCATGCAAAATCCGCCGGGGATGTGGGTCCTGCCAAAATACAGAAGACCTTCCCCATTCTCATAACCTGCCCCAATATGCTCCATACTCCTCCTTTTCTGCTATCCAAAAAGTCCAGCACAAATACACAGGTAAATACCTGCCAAATTCATTCAAATGGGAAACAAAAAGAATAAAAAAGAAAGGAAGAAGGCTCCGGCATGGAAACCATCGCCTTCTTCATCAGAAACCGTTATTTACTGAAAAAAATATTAGAGATATCATTAAATAATACTACAACCATTAGTATCATGAAGAAAATCATACCAATAAAGTGCACCATACCCTCCTTTTCAGGAGGTACCGGCTTACCTCTGATTACTTCCAAAAACAGGAATACCAGTCTGCCACCGTCCAGTGCAGGCAAGGGTAATAGATTAATGATACCCAGATTCACTGTCAACATCAAAGTAATGTTCAACATATTTACCAGTACGTTCTGCCAGCCATATTCTTTGGTATTATCAATGGTTTCATCCACCAAATTCACGATACCCACCGGACCGGCTACGTCCTCCTTTGCCACCTGTCCCCGGAGCAGCATCCCCAGGCTCTTATAGGTAGCCTTCACACAGTAACGCATTTCATACCAGGCGTACTTTACATAATCAAAGCCTTCCAGCTGTACAAAATCCCTATTGGCAATACCAATCAGGTATCTTCCTTCTTCCGGGCTGTACTTGGGGGTCAGGACTGTCTCATATACTTCTCCGTCCCGCTCATAGCCGATGGTCATGGTACCCTCCCTGTACATCTGGGTAGCAAGGGAAATCTCCTGATACAAATAGATTTTTTCTCCATTAATGGATACAATTTTGTCCCCGGCCTGCATACCGGCTTCCACAGCTGCACCCCCGGGACTTATTTCTGAAGCCACAGGTTCCCGGATTACAATCATACTGACCATAATCAGTGCAATAATAAAGCCCACAATAAAATTAAATAAAGGTCCTGCAAATACAGTGGAAATACGGCTCCATACATTTGCCTTATTAAAAGAGCCTTCACTTTCTTCTCCCTCAGCACTTTGTACCCCGTCCTCACCTTCAAACATGCAAGCACCGCCAATGGGTAACAGCTTTAAAGAGTACTTGGTTTCCTTCCCCTGCTTACTGATTAGGGTAGGTCCCATACCCACTGAAAATTCCAACACCTTTATACCGTTCACCTTTGCCAGTAAAAAATGCCCAAATTCGTGGGAAATCACAATTACACTAAAAATTAATACAAAACATATAAAAGTCGTCATTTACTACTTATTGAATCCTTCCTGCAATATACTCATATACCTGTTGTTCCGTGGACAGAATCTCTTCCACTCCCGGATTGGGAATGACTTTATGCTGCTCCATGGACAGGGCAATCAGCTCCGTAATCTGCAAGTAAGAAATCTTCCTATCCAGGAACAGACTTACCGCCTTTTCATTGGCTGCATTATATACCGTAGGCATACTACCCCCCCGACGGGAAGCCTCATAAGCCAAAGCCAACCCCGGGAAATTCCGAAGATCCGGTTCCTCAAAGGTCATATGTCCCAGTTTAAAAAAGTCTAACCGTTCTCCCGTGGCCGGTACTCTGTCGGGATAGAACAAAGCATACTGAATGGGTAATTTCATATCCGGCATTCCCAGCTGTGCAATCACTGCACCATCCACATACTCCACCATGGAATGAATCACACTCTGGGGATGCACCACTACCTGAATACGGTCCAAATCCACATCAAAAAGCCACTTGGCTTCCATTACCTCCAATCCTTTATTTACCAAGGTGGAGGAATCAATGGTAATCTTGCGCCCCATTGCCCAATTAGGATGTTTCAAAGCGTCTTCCACCTGTAC
>JAFUKS010000113.1 GCA_017473445.1 Lachnospiraceae bacterium | reverse complement strand
GGAGAGACTGGCGAAGCTGGCAGGCGGCGTGGCAGTCATCCGTGTGGGTGCAGCTACCGAGACTGAGATGAAGGAAGCAAAGTTACGTCTGGAGGATGCTTTGGCAGCTACCAGAGCAGCTGTAGAGGAAGGCATCATCTGTGGTGGTGGTTCCGCATGCATCCATGCTTCCAAGGAAGTAGCGAAGCTGTTAGAAGGTCTGGAAGGTGATGAAAAGACCGGTGCAAGCATTGTATTGAAGGCACTGGAGGCTCCCCTGTTCCATATTTCTGCAAATGCAGGTCTGGAAGGCAGCGTTATCATCAATAAGGTAAGAGAGTCTGAAATCGGTGTGGGCTTTGATGCACTGAAGGAAGAATATGTAAACATGGTAGAAGCAGGTATCCTGGATCCTGCAAAGGTGACCAGAAGTGCTCTGCAGAACGCTACCAGCGTGGCTAGTACCTTACTGACCACTGAAAGTGTTGTAGCAAATATCAAGGAAGATACCCCTGCTATGCCCGCAGGTGCAGGCATGGGCGGTGGATTCTAGATGAACCGTTTTGAATACGTGGTAGTCAGCATCGATGGTGACTACGCTCATTTACAGCGTACCGACCAGCCTAGCCATGAGCTGAAACTGGTAGCCCGTGCATTACTGCCTCCCGAAATCATGGAAGGTACTAAGCTACTGTATGAGTGGATGCAGTATACCATAATCGAATAATGAAAATAACATGAAAGTAGCGTTATGTGAGGAGTTCACATAGCGCTATTTTTCGTTTGAACAGAGGATTTTGGATAATCTATGGAAGTTTTCCAGAAAACAGTTGACAACAAAGAAGAATGATAATAAAATTCAGTTAGCAATAACTAACTAAAAGTAAATACAAAAGGAGTTAGACCTTATGAAATTCTATACCTGTGGCAATCAAGACAATCCATCTCTCTTGCTATTACCCGGAACCTGCTGTACCTGGAAGCGTAATTTTAAAACTGTAATCCCTCTGTTGGAGCAGGATTTTTATGTGATTTGTGTATCCTATGACGGCTTTGATGACCAGGAGGATACGGTATTTCCGGATATGGTGACCGAGACTGAGAAAATAGAAAACTATATACAAGAGCATCTTGGCGGTCGTATCCATGCAGTTTATGGTTGTTCCATGGGCGGTTCCTTTGTGGGATTGTTGGTACAGCGTCAGGTGATACATATGGACCATGGCATCCTGGGAAGCTCTGATTTGGACCAGGAGGAGGGCATGTCTGCACGGTTTAAGGCATGGCTGATTGCACATGTATTGCATAGTATTTTCCGCGAGGGACAGTTGCCGGGCTTTTTCCAAAAGCGTCTGGATGCCAAGGAACCGGAGCAAAGGGCTTACATGGAGAAACTGCTGGCCATGTTTGGCGTAGGCGACACGGGTATGGCTTTTGTGAAAAGGAAAAGCATCTGCAATCAATTTTATTCTGATTTGGTCACACCATTGCAGGAAGGTATCGATGTACCGGGGACGATGCTTCACATTTTCTATGCCACCAAGATGGGAGAACAATATTTGGAAAGATATGAGAAACATTTTAAGCATCCGGTGATACACAGGCATGACCTGCAGCACGAGGAATTATTGGTGTCCCACCCGGAGAAATGGGTGGAGGAAGTGAAACTTGCTACACAAGTATAAATGAAGAAAGAGAATGAGAGGAACTAGAAATGACTGATAAAATCAAAGCATCCTATAAGAAATCAAAGAATATTTATGATGATACATTGACCCAGGACAAATGGTGGAGCCGGCTTTATATCAAGCTGTTCTGGGGAGGTGTGGATGACAATGAAATCGCCCGGAAAGTGCTTTCATACATCCCCTCTGATTTTAACGGAAAGCTATTGGATGTGCCTGTAGGTACGGCGGTCTTTACCGTGGAGAAATATGCTTCTATGTCACAGGCTCAAATTACCTGTCTGGATTATAGTGAGGATATGTTGGAACAGGCCAAAGCCCGTTTTGTCGGAAGGGGCATTGAGTATGTGCAGTCCTTACAAGGAGATGTGGGCAATTTGCCCTTTGAACAGGAAAGCTTCGATGTAGTATTGAGTATGAATGGATTTCATGCATTTCCTGATAAGGAGAAGGCCTTTGCAGAAACCTATCGGGTATTGAAAAAGGGTGGTAAATTCATTTCATGCTTTTATATCAAGGGAGAATCTAAGATTACGGATTGGCTGGTAAATACGATTCTAGCCAAGAAGGGCTGGTTTACGGCTCCCTTTGACACTGTTCGGTCTTTACGGCAGACGTTGTTTGATAAGTACACCATAGATGATTTTCATGTGGAAGGTGCTATGGTATATTTTTGTGCCACAAAAAAGTAAGCCGGGGTATTAATCATGATGATAAATAAAAGGCTGATTCAAACGGTCAGCGAAAGTAAGAAATATATTGCAGGGAACGTACTGCTACAGTGGTGTTCCCTGATGGCCAATATTGTGATGATGGTGACCATCACGAAACTATTGGCAGAGCTGTCCCGAGGCAACATGGAGTCCCGGGGATTATTTTGGTATGGAATAATTATGGTAGTAGCGGTGGGCATGCGCTTTATATGTACCATTCTGTCCAGCCGCATGGGATATCTGTCCTCCAAGGCGGTGAAGGAGACTCTGAGGGAAATGATTTACCGTAAACTGTTGCGACTGGGCAGTGCATATAAGGAGAAGGTGCAGACCTCTGAAATCGTGCAGGTGGCAGTGGAAGGTGTGGACCAGCTGGAGACCTATTTCGGGGCATATTTACCTCAGTTTTTCTATGCAATGCTGGCACCGCTCACTTTATTCGCCGTGCTGAGCTATGTAAGCTTTCCCGCTGCAGTAGTATTGCTGATATGCGTGCCGCTGATTCCCGTTACCATTGTGGCGGTACAAAGATGGGCCAAGAAGCTCCTGGCAAAGTATTGGGGCCAGTATACGGCTCTGGGGGATACCTTTCTGGAAAATCTCCAGGGACTTACTACCATGAAAATCTATCAGGCGGATGCTATGAAGCATAAGGAAATGAACGAGGAGTCTGAGAAATTCCGCAAAATCACCATGAAGGTGCTGACCATGCAGCTGAATTCCATTACCATCATGGATTTGATTGCTTATGGCGGTGCTGCATTGGGGGTGATTTTATCCCTTACCCAATATAGGGGTGGTTATGTGTCCCTGGAGGGATGCCTGCTCATTATCCTGTTATCCGCTGATTTCTTTATTCCTATGAGACAGTTGGGGGCTTTTTTTCATATTGCTATGAATGGTATGGCAGCCAGTGACAAGATATTCCGTCTGCTGGATTTGCCGGAGGAAGAGATTCAGACCCGGACGATACCGGAGGATATGGATATTCGATGTGAGGATTTAAGATTTGCGTACCACGAGGACAGAGAGATTTTGCAGGGAATAGAGATGCAGTTTCCCCGTGGAAGCTTTACCTCTATTGTAGGAGAAAGCGGCTGCGGTAAATCCACTATAGCATCTATTTTGATGGGAAGGAATAAGGGATATCATGGCTCTGTGACCATTGGTGGTGTGGAGTTGTCCGAGATAGCGGAAGAATGTATTCGGGAGAATCTGACCTATATTAGTCATCAGAGCTATCTGTTCAAAGGAACGGTGCGAGATAACCTGCTGATGGGGAAAACGGATGCTACTGAGGAAGAATTGTGGGCAGCTTTGGGACGTGTGAAGCTTGCAGACTTTTTGCAGGCAGAGCAGGGGTTGGACACTGTGTTACAGGAAAAGGCATCCAATCTATCTGGGGGCCAGTGCCAACGTCTGGCTCTTGCCAGAGCACTGCTTCATGATAGCGAAATCTATCTGTTTGATGAAGCCACTTCTAACATTGATGTGGAAAGTGAAAATGATATTATGGCAGAGATTTACCGTTTGGCCGAGCGAAAGACTGTCATACTGATTTCCCATCGTCTGGCCAATGTGACCGGTTCGGACCATATCTATGTGATGGAAAGCGGAAAAGTAGTAGAAAATGGTAAGCATGAAGCGTTACTGGCAATGGGCGGTACTTATGCAAGGTTGTGGAATACGCAGCAGGATTTAGAGAATTATGGAAAGGAGTGCGGACAGGGATGAAAAGAAGAAGTGGATTTGGGGTTATGTGCAAACTGGTGGGCCTGGTAAAACCCCTGACCGGATATATGATACTTGCTATCCTTATGGGACTGATTGGTCACCTGTGTGCCGCCTTCATTACCATATTTGGCGGATTTGGGGTGCTTTATTTGTTGGAGTATGAGGTACCCTTTTCGCTGACGATTTTATTCATTAGTGTACTTATTTTTGCACTGGTGAGAGGATTTCTGCGATACGCAGAACAATCCTGTAACCATTTCATTGCTTTTAAACTATTGGCTCTCATTCGGGATAAGGTATTTGGTGCATTACGGAAATTATGTCCGGCCAAGCTGGAGGGTAGGGACCGGGGCAATTTGATTGCTGTAATTACTTCAGATATTGAACTATTAGAGGTGTTTTATGCCCATACCATATCGCCGGTGGTGATAGCCCTTCTGTATACGTTGATAATGTGCGGATTTATCGGAAGTTATCACCCGGGGCTTGGTTGCCTGGCGCTGGCGGCTTATCTTATTGTGGGCGTACTAATACCGGTGGTAACCTCCAGACTTAGCGGGGATACGGGACTGCGGTTTCGTACCCAATCCGGCGAGTTAAGTAGTTTTGTACTGGATAGCTTAAGAGGACTTTCTGAAATACTTCAGTATGGACAGGGAGAGAAACGCTTAGAGCAGATGAATGGCTTGACGGATGAACTGGCTGTTACGGAGGAGCAGATGAAGCGTATCACCGGACGCAATATGGCAGTGACCAATACGACTATTTTGCTGTTTGATTTGCTGATGCTTTTTATGGCTGCGGTATTGATACAATGGGGGGCCATTGGATTTGATGGCGGACTCGTTGCCACCATGGCACTAATGAGTTCTTTTGGTCCGGTGGTGGCATTGGCCAATCTGGGTAGTACTTTACAGAATACTTTTGCAGCAGGAAACAGAGTGCTGGATATTTTGGAGGAGACTCCGGCAGTGCGGGAAATAGAGGGTCAGCTGGAAATCAGCTTCACAGGAGCCGGGGTAAAGGAGGTGACCTTTGCCTACGGACAGGAGACCATTCTGGAGGACGTGACGGTGGATATTCCGGCAGGCGCTGTGGTCGGAATCGTGGGTAAGAGCGGTAGTGGTAAATCTACGTTGTTGAAATTATTTATGCGGTTTTGGCAGGTACAGAAGGGGCAGGTACTGATATCGGATACCGATATTGAAAAGGTGAATACTACTAATCTGCGTGAAATGGAAAGCTATATGACCCAGGAGACCCATCTATTCCATGACAGCATTAAAAACAATCTGCGTATTGCCAAGCAAGATGCTACGGAGGAAGAACTGGTGGCAGCTTGCAAGAAAGCTTCTATTCATGATTTTATTATGGGTTTGCCCAAGGGGTATGAGACTCTGGTGGGTGAACTTGGGGATACCCTTTCCGGTGGAGAAAGGCAACGACTGGGGCTGGCGAGAGCTTTTCTGCATGATGCGCCCTTTGTACTGTTGGATGAGCCCACCAGTAATCTGGACAGTCTCAATGAAGCGGTAATTCTTAAATCATTGAAGGAAGAAAGTAGCGACAAGACGGTACTGCTGGTGTCCCACAGACAATCCACCATGCGTATTGCTGACCACGTGTATGCAGTAGAGGAGTTGTCCAAGACAGGGAGAGTAAGCTGATGAAGAATGTGGAGACTAAGCGGGAACGGGAGAAGAGAGTGGCATCCCAAATGATTGCCCTATACTGCAGAAAACAGCATGGGAATAGACGAAGTCTTTGTGCAGAATGTGCCGAACTGGATAGTTATGCAAGGCAAAGAAGTGACAAATGTCCGTTCATGGAAACAAAAACTTTTTGCTCTAATTGTAAGGTGCATTGCTACGAGCCTGCAATGCTGGAAAAGATTCGCAAGGTTATGCGTTTTTCGGGACCGAGAATGATATTCTCTCACCCGGTAACAGCGGTTCGCCATGTAATAGAGACAAAAAAAGAAAAAAAGAGATTGGAGAAAGAATTATGAAAATAAAGAAACTATTGTGGATAACGCTTGGATTTATCGGTCTGGGTATAGGAGCTGTAGGCGCAGTGCTTCCTATGCTCCCGGCATTTCCTTTTTTGCTGCTGGCTGCGTTTAGTTTCGGTAAGAGCTCGGAAAAGTTACATACATGGTTTGTAGGTACCAAGTTATATAAGAACAACCTGGAGTCCTATGTAAAAGGACAGGGAATGACGAATACGACAAAAACCAAAATCATCATAACAGTAACGCTATTAATGGGATTTGGCCTCTTTATGATGATAAGAAAAGAGTTGTATATCCCCTGTACGATTCTGGGCGGAGTGTGGTTGTTTCACATTATTTACTTTTTGTTCGGTGTTAAGACGCTGAAGGAAAGCGGTGCATAGCAAAAAGCATTTTGTTTTTCGTGTTGTGAGTATTTTAGGATAGGAGTCAGAACATAAAATGGCAGTTCGAGTAAAGAGTTTATCAACAGAAGAAATAGCTGAGATTGCAAGAGCAATCGGTGATTCCTTTTATGATCATAATTATGGTGAGAAGGAGAAGGGTATTGCAAAGTACATAACGGAGAGGGAAATGATGAAACAGTACATGAAAGTGTTTGTGGTGGCCGGAATGAAAAGCGGAACCCTGTATGCTACCAGTGAAAGAGGCGAAGGCTACATTATGCTGATGGGCTCTAAGTGGGAGAAAATGAAGCTTGGGGCAGCAATAGGAATGCTAAGAGATATGATAAATGCACTTGGTGGTTTCAAAAAGAGTCTGGAATTTTTCAATACGATAAAAACGGGCGGAATCGCACTGGATGATAAGTTGAAAAAGGAGAAGAAGGATTTCCTTCAAGTGGTAATGCTGGTAGTACGAAAGGAATACCAAGGACAGGGCTATATGCGGCAACTGATGGAATTTGCTTATGAGAAGGCTGATACATACGGTGTGCCTTGTATTCTGGATACGGATGCACAAAATAAGCTGGATAAATATTGTCATTTGGGAATGCAGCATGTGGCAACAAGAAAAGTAGCAGGGGATTGTTATTTGTACGATTTGATGAGAGAGGTATAAGAATGTGAACTGGTTACGAATAGTAGTAGGAATTGTTTTATACTGCATATTTTTTCTGACCTGTTATTTTGCAACAGGAACAGATAAGAAAAATATGGGCGGATTCCGGTCATATCCGGACGAGGTGCAGAAAAGGTTGCGAGAGGATACAACACTAAGAGAATTGGCACCGAAAAAGCTATCTGTTTCGATTACGATTTTGTCCAATATTCTTATGTTTACAATAGTATTTATCATATTGGGCGTTTGTTTAAAAAGCATTTTGGGATTGGCTAATTTTAAAACAGTGTTTATTTATTTCCTGATTCTTGGAGAGGGTTTGAATGTATTTGACCTTGTCGTGATTGATCTTTTATGGTGGAGAAATTCCAAACGGATTCGATTTTCATGCATTCCTGAAAAAGAAGCTTATCAAAATCCTAAGAAACATGTGGATTCGTATTTGAGGGGAATACCTACCTTTGCTGTTGTTGCAGTCATAGTAGCATTGATTTTAAATTGTTTATAAGGGAGAGGAATATATACATCTTGCAATGGAAATTATTCATTGACAAAATCATTTGTTCATGCTAATGTAACAGTGTTATATATAACGCTGTTACATTTTTCGTGGAGGTGATTGGTTGTCCAAAAATGAAAGTGAAACTTTAGCAAAGATTCATTCTGTTGCTGAGAAAGAGTTCTTGGAAAAAGGCTTTAAGAATGCTTCGCTTCGCAATATCGTAAAGGAGGCAGGAGTTACCACGGGAGCCTTTTACGGATATTATAAGTGCAAAGAGGAACTGTTTGAAGCATTAGTAAGTCCGATGGTGGAGTATTTCTTTCAGAGTCATAGAGAAATACAGGAGAGATTTAATTCTTTGACTCCGGAGAAGCAAAGAGATTTGGTGGAAAAATACAGTGAGCAGCATGCTGTTTGTGGCATGAAATTTGCTTATGAAAATTTAAATCGGATGAAACTTTTACTAACGGCAGCCGGAGGCACAAGACATGAGAATTTTGTTCATGATTTGGTCGAGATGGAGATAGAGAGTACTCGTAGGTTTATGCAGGTCATGGAAGAGGCAAGACTGCCTGTAGCCAGACTGAATCCACATTTTGAACATACCATCACAAGTGGAATGTATAATTCTTTTTTTGAACTTATTATTCATGATGTTCCATATGATGAAGCAATGGAATGTTCCATGAAAATCTATAAATTTTATCAGGCTGGCTGGTCGGCTTGCATGGGGTTGAAATAACCCCATATATTTTTGGATGATGGTTAGCATAAACTAACTATTGCGTAATAATTCAGGAGGAATGACAAGATGAAAGAAGCAAAGAAAAAGTCCACTGTGCAGTGGATTATGGAGTTTGCCGGCACACATAAGAATAAATATGTGTTAAGTGTGATTACTGCCACATGTGGTGTGGTTTGTGGCATAGCACCTTATTTAATTGTGGCGGAAATTATTAAGGAACTTGTGGGAGGTAATAAAGACTGGGATAGTTATATAGGCTACTTTATAACCTTGGTTATTCTATGGCTTGCAAGAGTTATATTCCACGGAATATCCACAAGCCTTTCACATCATGCTACATTTCAGGTGTTAGGAAATATCAGAAAGCAGACCTGCGATAAGCTGTCAAGATTGCCGCTTGGCTTTGTGCTTGATACACCTTCCGGTTCGTTGAAGAATGTTATCGTGGAACGAATAGACAGCATCGAGACTACTATGGCTCATGTGATTCCGGAGTTTACATCCAGCCTTCTTGGAACCTTGGCTATGGCTATTTATCTTCTTACTATAGATTGGCGTATGGGATTTGCTTCCTTTATAACACTTGTGCTGGGACTTGTGGCTTATATGGGAATGATGATTGACTACCAGACGGATTATCAGAACACTATAGATAAAACAAAGAAGCTGAATGATACAGCGGTAGAGTACATAAATGGGATAGAGGTTATCAAGGCTTTCGGTAAGGCGAAGTCATCCTATGAGAGGTTTGTGGTTGCTGCCAGAGAAGGCTCAGAGTGTTATGTGGAATGGATGAGAAGGTGTAATGTATTTTTCAGTATAGCTATGGTGCTTACACCTGCCACCATGCTTGCGGTTCTTCCTATAGGTGGACTTTTGTATATGAATGGCTCACTTTCTGCAAATGATTTGATTATGATTATCGTGATTGCTGTTGGGCTTATCACACCTATTGTTACTTGTATGTCATATTCAGACGATCTTGGCCAAATAGGAACCATCATGGGTGAAGTGATCGGAATCATGGAGGCTGAGGAACTGATTAGACCTGAGAATATAAAGGAAAAGCCGGTTGACAACACAATTATTCTTAATAATGTCAAATTTGGATACAAGGACAAGGAGATCCTTCATGGCATAAATCTTCAGTTTAAAGAAGGTACTGTAAATGCACTTGTAGGTCCATCCGGAAGTGGTAAATCTACTATTGCAAAGCTAGTGGCATCCCTTTGGGATGTGGGTGAGGGAAGTATAGCCGTAGGTGGTGTGGATGTCAGAAATATGCCGCTGGATTTTTACAATGACAAGGTGGCTTATGTGTCCCAGGACAACTACCTTTTCGATACAACCATCATGGAAAATATCCGAATGGGTAAGCAGGGAGCTACAGATGAAGAGGTGATAGCTGCAGCTAAAAGTAGTGGCTGTCATGAATTTATTATGAGTTTAGAGAAGGGGTACGATACGGTTGCCGGTGGTGCCGGAGGACATCTCTCAGGAGGCGAGAGACAGCGTATTGCAATAGCCAGAGCTATGCTTAAGAATGCACCAATAATCATCCTGGATGAGGCAACTGCCTACACGGATCCCGAGAATGAAGCTATTATTCAGGCGTCTGTGGCAAGCTTGGTAAAGAGTAAAACCCTCATTGTGATAGCACACAGACTGTCTACGATTGCAGATAGCGACAATATAGTTGTGGTTAAGGATGGTTTCATTGATTCCCAGGGGACTCATGAAGAGCTACTTGCTATGAATGGCTTATACAAGGAAATGTGGCAGGCACATATGTCTGTTAAAGATACTATGGCAGGAGGTGCGGCATATGTTTAAGTTATTCAAAAATTTATTTGGATTTTGTGGAGATGAAGATAGGAGAAAATTTTACGCATCATTGGTATTGGGACT
>JAFUKS010000112.1 GCA_017473445.1 Lachnospiraceae bacterium | reverse complement strand
GATTATCATGAAAACAAATAATACAAAAAAACTTTCATTATGTTACATTGGTATGACATTATTTTTAATTCTTTTTATGGGCAGCCCCGCCGCAGACTGTTACGCCATGCAACAAATCGAAAACGCTAATGACGCCGCTATATCAATAGCAGAATCAAGAGAGGCTAATATCGGTTGGTGGTATCAAAAAATAGGGAATACACTGTATAAGCGTTTATACAATTACGACACCGAACAATGGATTGGTGACTGGATTAAAGTTTCATAAATCTTGGCAATCAAAAACGGGTGAGTTTCCTCACCCGTTTTTTCTATTCATCTAAATTATCCTCTACCCAGCATAAATGCCTTGTGGTTCAGCTCTGCAAACTTGGCAGGTACACATTCATCAATGGCCTGCTGCCATTTCTCCAGAGGAATATCAAAATACTTGGACAATCTGCCCATAAGTACGATATTTACTGCCTTAGAGGAGCCCGCCTCGTTAGCCAGGGACAAGCAGTCCATTGCATCCACTGCAATGTCCTTTGCTTCCAGCTTTTCAATCAGATTCGCAGGGTACTCCATGGCACCGGTAATCACGGGCATGGGATCAATTTCCTGGGTATTTACCACGATTCTGCCATCAGGTCTTAAATACTCCACATAACGGGCAGCCTCCAGCTTCTCGAAGGATACGATGAAATCCGCCTCCCCCTTATCAATAATGGGAGAATACACCTTCTCTCCAAATCTTACATAGGTTACCACGCTACCGCCTCTCTGGCTCATACCGTGTACCTCAGATACCTTTACATCATAGCCTTCCTTTAAAAGCAGATGTCCTAACAGCTTGCTGGCAAGCAGGGAACCCTGACCGCCAACACCTACAATCATAATATTCTTAGTCATCTCTATTACCTCGCCCTTCCTACTTACTGTAATGCATTCAATCTACACAGCTGCTTGCAGACACCACAGCCCACGCACAGGGTGGTATCTACCACTGCCTTACCATCCTTCATGCTGATGGCAGGACAGCCCAGTCTCATACAGGACTTACAGCCCACGCATTTTTCAGGGTCACATTTTAGGGGTGCATTATGCTTTACATATTTCAGCAGTGCACAAGGACGACGGCTGATGATGACAGAAGGCTCTGCCACTGCCAGTTCCTCCTTGATTACCTGCTCACAGGCAGCCAAATCGTAAGGATCTACCACAGTCACACGGCTAAAGCCCAGGGCATGGCACAGCTCCTCCAGATTAATTTTGCCTGCAGGATCACCCTTGATATTATAACCGGTGGTAGGATTCTGCTGGTGTCCTGTCATACCGGTGATGGAGTTATCCAAAATGATTACGGTAGAATTGCTGCCGTTATAAGCGATATTTGCCAGACCGGTCATACCGGAATGCATAAAGGTGGAATCACCAATCATAGCCACCGTCTTACCCTCGCTCTCTGCACCCAAAGCCTTGTTAAAGCCATGGATGGAGCTAATGGAAGCACCCATACACAGGGTCATTTCCATCGCATTCAGAGGTGCTACTGCACCCAGGGTATAACAACCGATATCACCCAGTACAGTGCATTTCAGCTTGGACAAAGTGTAGAACAATCCTCTGTGGGGACAGCCTGCACACATTACGGGAGGTCTGCCGGGCATGGTCTCCTCCAGGCTCTTTACAGGGGATAATTCGACGCCCAGCTTCTGTGCAATCAGATTCTGGGAGAACTCGCCCTCCAAAGGCAACAGGTCCTTGCCTGTAATCTCCAGGCCCAATGCCTTACAATGATTTTCAATAATGGGGTCCAATTCCTCGATAATTACCAGCTTCTCTACCTTAGCAGCAAAATCCAAAATCTTCTGCTCAGGAAGGGGATAGGTCATGCCCAGCTTCAGAATGCTGGCCTTATCTCCAAATACTTCCTTGGCATACTGATAGCTGGTGGAGGAGGTGATGATACCCAAAGAGGTATCTCCCATCTCTACCTTATTGATTTTATCGGTCTCTGCCAAAGCAATGAGCTTGCGGGTACGCTCCTCCACAAAGGGATGGCGCTTAATGGCATTACCGGGCATCATAACATACTTGGGAATATTCTTTTCATAGGGCTTTACAGGCACTTCCTTACGCTCACCGATTTCCACAATACTCTGGGAATGCGCCACACGGGTCACCATCCTAATGATGACAGGGGTGTCATATTCTTCAGACATTTCGAATGCAAGCTTTGCCATCTGGTAAGCTTCATTGGAATCTGCAGGCTCCAAAATAGGTACCTTGGAAGCTCTGGCATGATGACGGGAATCCTGCTCATTCTGGGAAGAATGCATACCCGGATCATCTGCCACGCAGATAACCATACCGCCGTTGACACCGGTATAGGAACAGGTGTACAGAGGGTCTGCTGCCACATTCAGACCCACATGCTTCATACCGCAGAAGCTTCTCTTTCCTGCCAGACAAGCACCAAAAGCCACTTCCATAGCTACCTTCTCATTGGGTGCCCATTCGCAGTAAATCTCCTCAAATTTGGCGATTTCCTCAGTCACCTCAGTACTGGGCGTACCGGGATAGCTGGATACCACAGAGCATCCTGCTTCGTAAAGGCCTCTTGCCAGGGCCTTATTACCTAACATTAACTGTTTCATAATTCAATCCTTTCTATGTACCGGCGGCCGGCCGCCGCATTTTCATAAATCCGTATTAATCAATAGAGTACCACGTTTTTCTCTTTACGTAAAGCAAAGTTTCCTCTGACACGCTCTCTTAAACTGTCTGGTTGGAATCTATTGCGTCAGCCAGATCCCGAATCTGTTTTACCAATGGCTTATTACCGGTAAACAGATAACGGATACTGTTCTCCAGTTCCTGATAGCTTACCTTGCTATCTGCATGGTCCGCATCATTACGATTCAGACGACATTTATTCATCCGGCTCCACAGGGCATTCATTTCCTGTTCCTGCCGGAGGATATTACCCGTCTCGATTCTGGCCATCAAGGGTCGACGGAAAGGATTCGCCTGCCAGTTATTTCCCTGCTTCACGGACGCTCCCAATAACCAGGTGTAATTACCCAGCATCATTTTTTGCACCCTGGAATCCCCCAAAGTCTTCCAGACACCGTCGATTTTTACCTGATAGTTACCGTCTACCAGCTTTAGCTTGCCTAATAGCACCTGATTCAAATAAGATTCCAGGAATTTGCCCAGCATTGCCATTACCGGTGAACAATCCACCTGACCGTTGACTTGCTGTTCTGCATCTGCGTAGTTTATCTTCAGCCAGAATGCAATATTCAGCACACCTTTCATGGCGTCATCCACAGGCACATTCCATTCTGCCGGAATCCATGTAGCGTTCATATCACCTTCGCAAGCGCTGACAGATACTCCCTGTCTATTGGCATTATGTTCTACCACAGCTGTAATTCCCTGGACATAATTCTCTCTTGCCTGGGAAGCCACTTCCGCCTGGGGTCTGCCACCGGAAGCAGGGAGAAGTGCCTTAATCTGTGCCAAATCCGTACTAAGTACACTTAGAATCTCTTCTGTATCCTTTTTAATCGCCTGGGTGGTTTCATCCGTACGTCTGGTGGTCTCTTCAATTCCCTGGGTAGTGGCATCCGTACGTTTGGTGGTCTCGTCAATGCCCTGGGTGGTGGCCTCCACCTTCTTCAGAGTCTCTTTGACTTCGGCCAATTCCTCACGCTGATTCTCCAAAGCCGCTGCCACCTGTTTCCTCGTGGTCTGAGCCAGCTGTGCATCCATCCTTTGTCTCTCTGCCTCTGCCAGCAGACTTTCTCTGGTACCGGATTCCTGGCGCAATTCTCCATCCATATAGATCCATTCCAAAGTATAGGCAAGAGGCATAGTCTCCTCTTCTGTAACAGGAATCATTGCAAACCGTGCATCATCCTGTTCCTCTGCTGCCAAATCTCCGCGACGCTTCTCCAAGGTCTCACACTTCCAGCCTTCTCCGGGAAGCATACGGATTTTAAGTCCGGAAGCTGCCTGTTTACCCACATTCTGTAATTGAATGGTTACTTCCGCTTTCTCCTCTTCCGCTCTTTCCTTTACCGTTGCCAGCAAAATAGCTCCCTGCTCCAGACGTTCCTTTTCTTTTTTCAATTGTGCATACCACTGATGCTTTACAGACATACCATAGCGGTCGGCGGAAACACTTCTTTGCAGCAATTCCATGGAAGCGTTACACTTTTGCTGCATCTCGTAATATCCGGGGGCATCACTGCTCCACAGCTCTAATACGCCTCTTATCTGATCAATAAAGGTGGTAACTACCTCCTGCGTCAAGCCGTTATTACGGAATGCACGAAGGCCCTCCAATATTTGCAAACTACTGCGTTGTGCTTTCAATTCCTGTATACTATATCCCACCAATATACGAGGCAACAATTCTTTCAGGATTTCCTTGTTCCGTCTGCTGTACCGATAGCCCTTCTGCTCCATGGAAATCAGTAATTCCCAGAAAATAGTTCTTGCCTGCTCCGGATTCAGACGCAGTTCCTGGTCACACCAAAGAAGACTCAGTCGTACACAAGCATCATTATAAAAAACAATATCCTTTGCTGACTTCCTGTAAATAGGCAGCAATGCCTCCAGACATTCCATCTGGGAACGGGCAAAGCCCCAACGGGTATAATTACGCAGCTGCTCCTCCAGTTCCTTACGCTTGTCTGTATTTGCATCAACAGATGCCTCTTCATAATTATCAAGGAAAGAAAATTCATAGAAGAAGTCTGCCTCCAGCTCCTTGCTCCGGTACACATAGCTTTCCGTTTCCTCTTCCGGTGCCTGTACCTGTTCCAGAAACTCTTCGGAACCATACAAATCCATGGCCGCCTGCTTCCACAATTCATATCCGGTAGCATGCACAGACGCTTTTCGCAGCATATCCATAACCACTTTCGTACCAAACACCGCATCCATTAATGCCCAAAACAGGGATACCCGTTCAGGCTGAGCAAGCAATCCTTCCATTTTTTCCAAGGTAGGGAAGCGAAGCCACAACAGATTTATCAAAAGCTTTCGTTCCTCCTGGGAAAGCGTAATTCCCTCCAGTTGCTCCAATACCTTTTGCTCCGGGCCACCCAGATTGATGATAATCTGTCCCACTTCCTCCTGATGGAGCTGTTGTAAATATAAGCGGAACAGAGACTTCCGTGCTCCAATACGTTCTGTTACCAGAAAATCTACTACAGCCTGTTGCAGAATACTTCCCGCCTCCAGTGTCCGTTCCAAAAAGCCCTTCCAATGGTCACTGAGAATCGCTAAAAACAGCTGGCTTGCAAAGTTCTTATCCGCCCGCCATAGCTTTGTCACTGCCTCCTGATATACCAGAAAACGTTCAAAACGCTCGGTTTTCCCATAGGCTGTCCTATATGCCTGTTCCACATCCCCAAGGCTCTGTTCCCTGCCCGAAAGCAACATACACAGAATCGCCTTTTGACAATTTTGGTTCATCACCACAGAACCGGTATTCTGGGAGCCCAATCGTCCCATTTGTAGCTCACACATGCCCTCCAACAGCTGTTGCATGCCCAGACCGTCTTCCATACCAGCTTCCATACAAACCGCCAGGCACTTTCGATAGGCCTCCTCCATACGCATGCTTACCACGCCATTTCCATAGCCATAGCACTTTGTCAGATACTGCAATACCTCCAAGGCCTGCCGGCTTTCCAAGGGTTTCATATATTTATCCAATTCATCCTTTTTCACAGGATTCGGATATGGACTCAGCAGGGGAAGAATTGCTGCCAACACCGGATTCCCGGCATTTTCCCTGATAAGAGGTATCAGCTGTCTGCACACCTCCATCAAAGGTCTGCTTTCCTCATCCACGCTCCAATGATTGATATCCTCAAATACCTGTAATACAAATGTAAAATGCCGCTCCTTACGTTCCTCGTCCATAGGAAAACGTACCATGTCATAGAGAATCTCTCTGCACATCTGTACTCCCAAAAGGGCATCCTCCTGCAAAATGGTCTCCCGGAAGCAATCATAGTAAAAGAGCTCCTCGCCCCACTCTGTGGCCAGAAAGTGTGCACATTTGTTGTACAAATAGTTATAATCAAATTGTATATTATCATTTACCTCTGCAAGCAGCCGGATATAATCCCGTACCACCTTGTGGCGGAACTGCTCCTGCTCTTTTCCGGTAAACTGGCGGAAATAATAAATATCGCATTCCTTTTCTTCGTAGGTTTTGCCCTTTGTGAATGCCCGCAGAGCACTTACCAGCGGAAGATCATTGCTGATATTCTTACGCAGTTTAAACATATAGAGCCAGTTGAAAATGGTATAAACACCGTAACGGGCATCCAGCTCCCCGGAAGCCTTTAGCATATCATTTATATTAGCAATATTCTGACTGTCATACTGGGTATTGCTGTTCAGAATACAGGGAATCAGCGTCAGACAATATCCGAGGGCCTCATCCTCTGCTCGAGAGTCCTTCCAGATTTTACTGTAAAGATTCCATCCCTTGAAGCCCTGGGGATTACGCAAAATATACTTAATCAGAGCATTTTCCAGTGCTTCATCCGCTGTAGGAAGCACTCTGCCGCCCTTATCCGCCAGCTGTTTATAATATGTATACTCCTCCGGCGTAATATAGGTATTTAAATTTTCCCTCCGGTACAGCTGACGCACCTGTTCCTGTCCGGCAAACCGTACCATCTCTTCAATGGTGCTTTCCTTTACCCACTGGCGGAAAAGACTGCTTAAAGACTCTGCCACCTGCTCCGGATGAAGCAGCTTTTGAAGTAACAGAAAGCCGCTCTCGGGAATGGATGCCCCCGCCTGTTCCTCTTGAATGACAGTAAAGGCAATCATATCTGCCACCTTCAGCCATTTCTTTGCGCCGTCGGACTGTTCCAGTACCAGCTCCTGTTCCAAAATACCCAATACCTTGCCGCATACTTTGTCATTGCTTAAAAGCTGTACCTGTATCCAGCAATTCATGATTTCGTTTAAGTTGATTTTACTAATTTCCATAAGCCCTCTCTTTTGTCTTTCACGTATCAGATACGCCGATTAATCCGCAAATAGCGGTGTTGAAAAATATCTCTCTGCCGTATCCGGCAATACGGTCACCACCGTCTTGCCCGGTCCCAGCTTCTGTGCCAGCTTCATGGCTGCTGCCACATTGGTACCGCTGGAAATACCGCACATGATACCCTCCTTGGCAGCCAAATCCTTAGCCGTCTGAATAGCCTCATCATCCTTGATGATGCAAATATCATTAAAAATCTTTTGATTCAAAATAGCGGGAATCACCCCGTCACCAATACCCATCTGAATGTGAGTACCAATGGAACCGCCAGACAAAATAGCCGCATCCTCCGGCTCCACTGCCCAGATTTCCATGTCCGAATTTTCTGCTTTCAGGCACTCCCCAATACCGGTAATGGTACCTCCGGTGCCGATACCGGAACAAAATCCATGGATGGGGCCACCCACCTGCTCCAGAATCTCCCGCCCCGTCTGCTGTCGCTGGATAGCAGGATTGGCAGGATTTTCAAACTGTTGGGGAACAAATACTCTGGGGTCCTGTGCCTGCATCTGCAGTGCCATTTCCAGACACTCCTCGATACATGCTCCGATATTCCCTGCATCATGGACCAGTATCACCTCTGCTCCGTAATGCTGTACCAGCTTCCGCCGCTCTTCGCTGACGGAATCGGGCATGATGATACGGGTCTGATAGCCCCTTACTGCGCCTACCAGCGCCAGACCAATCCCCTGATTCCCGCTGGTGGGCTCCACGATAATGGTATCCTTATGTATTTTCCCTTGGCGTTCCGCCTCACAAATCATATTAAAAGCGGTACGGGTCTTGATGGAACCACCCACATTTAGGCCCTCAAACTTCACCAGGATATCTGCGCTACCGGGCTCCACCATATTCTGCAATTTAATCATGGGGGTATGTCCCATAGCCTCTAAAATATTGTTGTAAACCATTTTATTGCAAAACCTTTCTATCTCTATCTTCCTTTGTGTGCGTATTCAGGCATACTTTGACGCACACAAAGGAATTATAACAGATATAATATTTATTTGCTATATTTTTCCAACCACGTAAGGGCTGTATAAGCATAAATTGCAGCACCCACGGACAGCACCTCTTTATCAAACTGTACCTTGGGATGGTGTTGGGGATACAAATACCCCTTGGAAGGTTCTCCTGCTGCCAGAGCCAGCATCACCGACGGTACCTCGTGACTTACATAAGCAAAATCCTCAGAGCCGCTCATCTTGCCTCCACCTTTTTCCGCCATCTGAGCCTCCAGTTCCTTACTGGTATGGCAATACGTTTCTCCCAAAAGTTCCTTCAACTGCACAGCCACAAACTCCGACAAGGACCTGTCATTTACTAAAGTAGGACAACCGCTGCCAAAGGTCACCGTTGCCCGGGCCCGGAAAGCACCTGCAATACCCACTGCAATTTCCTCCATCCGCTTTTTCAGACGTTCCCGTACATCCTCGCGAAACGCCCGCAGGGTACCCTTCATAGTGACCCTGTCCGGAATCACATTGGCCGCTTCACCCCCATTTACAGAACCAATGGTCAGAACCGCTACCTCATCCGTTCCCAGTTCCCGTGCAGTAAGCTCCTGCAGTCCAATGAGCACATGAGCTGCCGCCGTCAGGGGATCAATGCCTGTGTTGGGAGAAGAACCATGACAGCCCTTTCCCTGAATCTCTATGGTAAAATAATCTGCAGCCGGTGCACTGACCCCGGGAGAGGATACAATGCAGGTGCCCGTGGGCAGCGGAAGCCCTGCCATCACATGGACCATCAATGCACCATCCACAGCGGGATTCAGAAGCACTCCTGCCTCTATCATATCCCGGGCTCCCTCCAACAGCTCCTCCGCAGGCTGAAACATCAGCTTGATGGCACCCTTTATCTCCTGTTCATGCTTTTTTAACAAAGCAGCTGCTCCCAAAAGCATGGACGTATGAAAATCATGACCACAGGCATGCATATAACCGTTTCCCGCAGCATCCTCTGCCAAGGTCTCCTCCTGTATGGGCAGGGCATCCATATCCGCCCGCAGTAAAAACACCTTTCCCGGCTGATGCCCTCCTACAGTGACCACCCATCCGGCTTTTCCGCACTGTAGTGGAGTATAACCCATTTTCTGCAGCTGCTCCTTTACATAAGCACAGGTCTGCTTCAGTGCAAATCCTACCTCGGGACTACGATGCAAGGTACTTTGATGTCCTCGGAGAATGTCCTGCAATTCCCCTGCTTCCTGCCATATCCGCTCTTTCCATTCCATGTTCAATTTCCTATCTTCCCCTTCTAAATCATATATTTTTTCGATAACGCTGCTGACTGCTGTTGGGCTTATCCGGTATGGTCATAACAATCCATCCCTGCGCCATGGCAGGCAGCAAATATTTATCCCGGAAGGTGGGGCGATGCTTTAATCCCACCAGTTCCATCAGCTCCCTATTGGTATAAGTCCCTGTTCCCATTTGGGACAACAGTCTCTGCACCCGTTCCCGGGCCCGCACTCCTTCTGCAGATGCAACCTCTAAAGGATGCGTAGCGGTGGGCACCGTCTCTGCTTCCTCCAACTTTTCCAGAATACTTTTCAAAAAGAACAGCAGGAAGGGACTAACTTCTCCATATAAATCGCATTGTTCAAAGGCTCTTATCAAAGCCTCCTGTTGCAATGTATCCACAAGGAAAATCCGCTGAAGCGGTTTCCTCCACCGGGTCAGGATTTCTTCCCCATGCTGCATTCCATAATGCAGATTGTCTTCCTCAAAAAACTGTACCATTACATACTGATAGATTACGATTCCCGCCTTTATCAACGGATGGGCCGGGGACTGCTCCAGCCACCTCTCCAATTGGCCCATCAGTTCCTCCAGCGATTGTGGCATGGGGGCACGGCCCAACAAATGCTCTCCCAGAAATATTCCGATTCCCTTCTGCCGATAGGAAGGAACCACTATCTTTCCGGCAGAATCCCACTGCCAACCTTTTTCTGTCCGTCCTGTTTCCTCTCCCTCTGTCCGTCCAGAGGGGAACTGCTGCACTTTTTCAGCAATTGCCGCCACCAGATTTACCATCTCATCACTTATTTTGTAGTACGGGATTTGTCCTTTTTCAATCATCAGCATCTCCTTTTGTCCGGTCTTCTATGCACGGACATTATACATTTACAGTATACCGTACAAGTGCGGGAAGTACAAGTCAAAGGACAATAAAAAAGCTCCCTTCCGGAAGCTCTTTCTTTAAAATTATAATCCCAATAAACGGGCCACCAGTACCGCCAATGCTGCACCCACAGCCACCGTCAGCAGACCACGCTTAAAATATGCCAATATTACTGCCACGATACACCCTATCCATGCACTGATTACAGACCCTGTTCCGGAAAATACCGCCGGAAAGGTCATTGCTGCCAACACCGTATAGGGCACATAGTATAAAAAGGATTTCACAAAACGGTTGGTAATCTTTTTACGAAAAATTACCATGGGCAGCACCCGAATCAAATAGGTGGTCAGAGCCATCACCCCGATTCCCAAAATCAGATATCCATGCATCATGCTGACACCTCCTCTTGTACGTCCTCTTCCTCAACGGGGAAGAAATATGCCGCTAAGGCACTGATGACAATGGTGATAATGATAATGGACCAGCCTCCGGACAGCAGCTTCAGTCCGGGCAAATAGGTAAACGCCACACTGGCCAGAATGGCTCCAATAATAGCAATCAATACTTTATAATTCTCCCTTGCAGGAGGAATAATAATCGCAATAAACATTCCGTACAGGGCAATTCCCATGGCATCTGCCAGAACCTCCGGCATTACAGAGGTGGCTGCACCTCCAAAGAAGGTGCCACCCGTCCAGCCCAGCACCGGCATCGCTATAAGGCCTGCCATATATGTAGGGGACAAATCCTCCCTGCGCTGCATGGATACGGCAAAAATCTCATCCGTAATACCAAAGGAAACCGCCAGACGCTGCCACAGAGTCATATCATGGCGTACCTTCTGGGATACCGACAGGGACATAAGGAAATATCTCATATTAATAATTAGCTGTGTAAATGCCAGTTCCAGCATGGAACCGCCTGCAATCAATACATTAATACCCGCAAACTGTCCGGCACTGGTCACATTGGTCAATGATGTAATCACCGCCGCCCACAGGGGCATTCCGGACAGCACTGCTGTAATACCAAATGCCATGGATACGGAAAAGTATCCCAGACAAATAGGCATACCATCCCGTACGCCCTCAAAAAAATCCTTTTTCATCTTCTGCTCCGTAATTGTATCAGTTTTGTGGCCCTAAGCCACACTGCAATTAAAGGAAATTCTATCACACACAGCTCTTTCTGTCAAAACATGTACAGTTTTCACAAACAATAAGAAAAAAAGAGCTAAAATTTCTATTTCAATTAAAATAAAAAGAAAATTGTAATTCTGCCGCATTTATGCTACATTTACT
>JAFUKS010000111.1 GCA_017473445.1 Lachnospiraceae bacterium | reverse complement strand
GCAACTCTCTTCTGCTCCTTCTTCTGAGGTCTCATGAAGAAAAACCACATAGCACCAATCAAAACAGCATAAATCACAAAGGTCATAACAAGACCCATAGTTCCTCCTGCGGCTTCAGCAGATGCTGCATCTGTAGCGGTTAATAAAATGTTCATTTTCTTTCCTCCTGCATTGTATTGCTTAATATTCAAGCCTTACAGTCAATAATACACAAAAATGTTCATATGGGCAAGTAGTTTCTACAATAAAAGTATAAAATTTTTGTAATCAGGGCTGTACTTTCTTTTTACAGTGCTGCAATGTCCCGATTCAATCCAGCGGTGTCGCCATATTTTCCAGCTTCTGTTTCTTATATGCAGCAAAATTTCCTGCATCCAGGGCATCACGTATCTCTTCCATCATCGTATTATAGAAATAGAGATTATGAAGCACGCAAAGACGCATGCCAAGCATTTCTTTCGCTTTCAGCAGATGTCTGATATATGCTCTGGAATACCGTTTGCAGGCCGGACAATTACATCCCTCCTCAATCGGTCTGTCATCCAATTCATATTTTGCATTGAACAGATTAATTTTACCATGGTTGGTATACAAATGCCCGTGACGTCCGTTTCTTGTGGGATAGACGCAGTCGAAGAAATCCACACCTCTCTCTACCCCTTCCAGAATATTGGCGGGGGTACCCACGCCCATCAGGTAAGTAGGTTTTTCCAAAGGAAGATAGGGCACCACCTCATCCAGAATGTGGTACATCTCTTCATGAGTCTCTCCCACTGCCAGACCGCCTACGGCATAGCCATCCAGATCCATTTCTGTAATCCGTTTTGCATGTTCAATACGGATATCATCATAAATAGCGCCCTGATTAATGCCGAACAGCATTTGATGGGGATTAATGGTATCCTCAAGACTATTTAAACGATTCATCTCCCGTTTACAACGTTCCAGCCATCTGGTGGTACGTTCCACGGAAGCCTGCACATATTTCCTGTCAGCCTTACTTGGTGCACATTCATCAAAAGCCATAGCAATTGTAGATGCCAGATTGGACTGAATCTGCATACTTTCCTCAGGTCCCATGAAAATCTTGCGTCCGTCTATATGAGAATTAAAGTAAACGCCCTCTTCCTTGATTTTGCGAAGCCCTGCAAGGGAAAATACCTGAAATCCGCCGGAATCAGTCAAAATTGGCTTGTCCCAGGACATGAATTTATGGAGTCCGCCTAATTGCTTAATAATGCGGTCACCTGGACGCACATGCAAATGATACGTATTAGACAATTCCACCTGGGTCTTGATCTGCTCCAAGTCTGAAGTCGCCACGGCTCCTTTAATCGCAGCCACAGTTCCCACATTCATGAATACCGGGGTTTGAATGACACCATGCACAGTATGGAATTCCCCACGTTTAGCACGGCCTTCCTGTTTTAACAATCTATACATGAAAATAATACCTCCTGTTTTCTAAGCTGATTATATGATGTCCAAATGGATATGCAACATCAATATCATCATTTCATCCTATTATATCGTTTCTTCACCAAAAGATAAAGTATTTTTCATAATTCCAGTTGCGAATTTCTTACAGATTTTATATAATCAATTGGTAGTTTGAGAAAAATTGTTAATTTTATACCCTTAATATGGAGGTACACACATATGGCAGGTTCCACATTTGGCACGATATTTCGCATCACCACCTGGGGGGAATCCCACGGCAAGGCACTGGGTGTTGTAATTGACGGCTGTCCGGCAGGCCTTTCGTTATGCGAAGCTGATATCCAGAAATATCTCGACCGCCGCAAGCCCGGTCAGAGCAGCATCACCACCCAGCGCAAAGAAGCTGATGAAGTAGAGATTCTTTCCGGAGTATTTGAAGGAAGGACCACCGGTACCCCGATTTCTCTTATGGTTCGTAATACTTCTCAGATATCCAGAGATTACGGCAATATCGCCACCTGTTATCGCCCGGGACATGCAGATTATACCTTTGATGCCAAGTACGGTTTCCGGGATTATAGAGGTGGAGGACGTTCTTCCGGACGCGAGACTATCGGCCGTGTGGCTGCGGGTGCCATTGCAGCTAAGATATTAAATCAGTTAGGAATCGAAATTCTTGCTTATACACGCAGTATCGGTCCTTTTACAATTGATTATACCAGATTTGATAAAGATGCGATTTATTCCACGCCTACTGCTATGCCTGACTATGAAACAAGCCGGAAAGCTTTTGATTATCTGCAGAAATCCCGCGAAGCCTGTGATTCCGCAGGAGGCTGCATGGAATGTATCATCAAAGGTGCTCCTGCCGGCATCGGTGATCCCGTCTTTGAAAAGCTGGATGCTAACCTGGCCAAAGCCATGATGTCCATAGGTGCTGTAAAAGCTGTAGAAATCGGGGACGGAACAGAAGTTTCCTCCAGAAAGGGCAGCGAGAATAACGATGCTTTTCTAATGAAAGGCAATCATATCACCAAAGCCACCAATCATGCCGGAGGTATTTTGGGAGGCATCAGTGACGGAAGCGATATTATTATCCGTGCCCATGTGAAGCCTACTCCTTCTATCTTCCAGACCCAACGGACGGTAACACAGACCGGAGAAGAAATCGAACTGCAGATTAAAGGTCGTCATGATCCCATTATCGTACCCAGAGCAGTCGTTGTCATGGAGTGTATGGCTGCCCTCACTGTGCTTGATGCTATGATGGTCAATATGTCAGCCAGAATGGATTCATTGGAACAGTTTTACACCAAGTAAATGCAAAGCACTTTTTAGAAGCTATCACTAAAAAGACAGAAAAAGCAGGTTTAGAGAATTCATCTTATTTCTCTAAGACTCTGCTTTTTCATTTCATTCTCAGTTTTTTTGGTTCAAAACATATAGCATTAATTATCCAAACGATAGAATACAATGCAGTTAGGCTGGTTTATCTTAATTTCGGGCCCGTTCATAATAATCGTATGATTCTTTGTGTCTACTTTAAAGAATGTCATATTATTAGTTTCATGGTTCAGTGATACCAGGAATTTTCCTCCCGGGAACAACTCTGCATCCTTAGGATAATCTCCGCTGACAGGAAGGCAGAAATTCTTG